>JBOFUD010000546.1:0-1753 GCA_051652385.1 Flavobacterium sp. | reverse complement strand
CGTTTTGGCGTGCCACATCAATCCCCTCAATTGATTTTAATTAAAGACGGAAAGGCGATATACACTGCTTCCCATAGCGATATTGAGGCAGCGATGTTGAAAAAATTTGTCGAATAATCGTATGATAATTACAATAATTTATGGGTAATTTTTTAATTAACAAAGTAAAGCTTGATCAAATTACTCAATTACAAAAAATTGGAAAACAAACCTTTCGTGAGACTTTTTCCGACTATAATTCTGATGAAAATATATGCCAATATTTGGAGGTCGGTTTTGCTCTGGAGAAACTTACGGAAGAGTTACGAAATAAAGATGCTGAGTTCTATTTTGCAACCCATGAACATGAAATCATTGGGTATTTGAAAGTCAATTTTGGTGATGCTCAAACGGAGTTGAAAGAAAACAATGCACTTGAAATTGAACGTATTTATGTTGTAAATACCTTTCATGGCAAGGGTGTGGGACAATTGCTCTATGATAAAGCCATAACTATTGCCAAAGAAAAAGGCGTGGAGTATATATGGTTGGGTGTTTGGGAAGAAAATGCGAGAGCCATTCGTTTTTATACAAAAAATGGCTTCGTTCCCTTTGACAAGCACATTTTTAAGTTGGGCGATGACGAGCAGACGGACATAATGATGAAGCTTAAATGTAGCGATGTATGATTTTAAAATCGTAATAAGGTGTACTAAAAAAAACCGTTCAAAATTTCTGAGAACGGTTTTGTGTTTTAGATGCATTTCTTTTAAAAAGCAGCTTTCATTTTCTGTTTAATCTCCTCCAAACATAAATTATTGATACTTCCTTCGTGGCTGTGTTGGGTAGCTTTTGGTGATTCGTATGTGCCATTTTCTAATTGTTCCGCCACAGCTTTGTAAGCGTCTCTAAAAGGCATGCCCGCAACCACCATTTCATTAAGTGTATCCACGGTAAAGAGGTAGTTGTACTTTGGATCTGACAAAATGGTGTCTTTTACGGTGATGTCTTTGATAGAGAAAATCGCAATATCCAAACACGCTTTTAGGTTTTGAATGGCGGGAAACAATCCTTCTTTTAATAATTGTAAATCACGGTGGTAACCACTTGGAAGATTGTTGGTTAGTAAGGTAATTTCGTAAGGAAGGGCTTGAATTTTATTGCATTTACCTCGGATTAACTCAAAAACATCCGGATTTTTTTTATGAGGCATGATGCTGGATCCTGTGGTAAGATGCGGAGGTAAACCAATAAAATCAAAGTTTTGACTCATATACAAACACACATCCATCGAAAATTTCGAAAGGGTAGCCGCAACACTACTCATAGCAAAAGCGACTGTTTTTTCAGATTTTCCACGGCTCATTTGTGCTGCAACCGAGTTGAATTTTAGGGTTTCAAAACCTAATTCTTTGGTTGTAAAAGTTCTGTTGATAGGAAACGAGCTTCCGTACCCAGCAGCTGAACCCAGCGGATTTTGATCCACAATTTTTAAAGCAGCATTCAACATCGTGATATCGTCAATCAGGGTTTCGGCATAGGCTGAAAACCACATGCCAAAGGAGGAAGGCATCGCAATTTGCAAATGGGTGTAGCCGGGCAATAACACGTTTTGGTGTTTTTCTGCGGATGCCATCAACAAATCGAATAGTGTTTTTACTTGCTCTTTTAGCTCTTTGACTACATCTTTTAAATACAAATTAACATCGACCAACACTTGATCGTTTCTGGAACGCGCGGTGTGAATTTTTTTCCCGGCATTGCCCAGTTTTTC
>JBOFUD010000545.1:0-8297 GCA_051652385.1 Flavobacterium sp. | reverse complement strand
CCGTATTGAAAACCTTGAACGGGGAGTTGCCTAGCATACGAAAAGGTGAAACCATAATCAGCTGTCGAAAATAAGGAAATGCGATTGTAATCGATATTGCCTTGGTTGTCGATGAGTTCTGTGGTGTTTAAAATGTCGTCGACCCCAAAACGGATCAGCGAAATGCCCCAAGCGCTTCTGTCGTCGAGGGGTGCGGCATAGGCCAAATAATCATATTGGGCTATATTGGCAAAATAATTGGCGTGCATGACAGCCGCTTGGTGGTCTTTGAGGTGGAGTAAGCCCGCTGGATTCCAATAGCCGGAATTCACATCTGCGGTGGATGCTACGGCTGTATTTGCCATGCCTAAGGCTGCAGCATCAACGCCTATATTCATAAATTCGTTCGAATATTTACGCACGGCTTGGGCATAGCAGCATAAAGTGCAGAAAACCAAAAAAAGTGAAAGTATCTTTTTCAAAAGCAATATTGGGCTAGTGGGATTGAATATTTTTTTTCAAAAATAGAATTTTTTAGGGAGCTTCTTCTTCAGTTTCAATAGAATTCCATTTTCTTTAAAGAATAACGAACAAACTCAAGTAAAAAACGTACTTCTCTTTCACTTATTATCTTAATTTTGCGATTCATTTATTTAAGATCCTTTTTATGTCTATCAAAAAACACATTCCCAATTGTATTACTTTACTGAACTTGTTAAGTGGCTGTATTGCTCTGATTTTCGTGGTGCAACAACAGCCGGAAATGGCTTTTTATTTTGTTTGCTTGGGTATTTTTTTAGACTTTTTTGATGGCTTTTTTGCTCGTTTGTTTAAAGTATCCAGTCCATTGGGGTTGCAATTGGATTCGTTGGCTGATATGGTGACTAGCGGAGTAGTACCCGGATTGACGCTTTTCTATATGATGTTGAACGCGTTCGGTTTGGAACTTAATTCCCCTTTTAGTGCGGAATATGCTGGGGCGTTAGTGGGATTTTTGGTTACTTTGGGTTCTTGTTATCGTTTGGCCAATTTCAATATTGATAACCGTCAAACCGATTCTTTTATTGGGTTGCCTACCCCCGCCAATGCCTTGTTTATTTTGAGTTTGCCCTTGGTCATTACATATTCTAATTCCTTTATGTTGTTCGAAATTTTATCCAACTATTGGGTGCTTTTGGCCATTGCCATTGGGAGTGCTTACATTTTGAATGCAGAAATTCCGTTGTTTGCATTGAAAGTGAAAAAGCTCTCTTTCAAAGAAAACAAACTGACGTTTTTCTTTTTGGCGGTTTCTTTGTTGTTACTGCTGCTACTTCAGTTTTTAGGGATTCCATTGGTCATTCTTTTTTATGTGTTGCTGTCCATTTTGAATAATAAATTCGCTAAAAAATAGATCGTAATCCATGGGGAGAGTTACTAAAACGTATGCTAAACGCCGACCGACTAAGAGGGCTGCTACCGCTATGTCATCGTTTAAAAAAGTCCTTTGGGTTGTGCTTGGCGTTCTTTTTTTGGGATGGGTTGGTTATCATTATCGAACAGCTTTTGCCTATTATTTAGGTTTTAAATCGGATAAAATTAGGAAATCGGATGTTTTCTCGGAGGCTAGAAATTTACGTATCCTTGAAAAACATGAGGGAAAGTGCGTTGGAATTGATGTATCCGAATACCAAGGAAAAATAAGTTGGAGTTATGTTGATACCATTGAAAATAAATACCCTTTGCATTTTGTTTTTATTCGAGCCACCTCCGGTAACGATGCGGTAGATCGCAAGTTTACCCGCAATTGGAAAGGTGCCAAAAACAACAAAATGATTCGTGGTGCCTATCATTATTATCGGCCCAATGAGAATTCGTTGGAGCAAGCCGAGCTTTTTATGAAAACGGTGGTGTTAGAAAAAGGCGATTTGCCCCCGGTTTTGGATATAGAAAAAGTACCCAAAAATCAGTCCATGACCAACCTTAAAAGAGGACTTCGAAGGTGGTTGCAAGCAGTTGAAAAGCATTATAAAGTAAAACCCATTATCTATACCGGTGAAAAATATTATGATGATTTCTTGAAAGAAGAATTCAGTGATTACTTATTTTGGATTGCCAATTATAATTTTTATCGGGAATCGATTCAGCCGGATTGGTTGTTTTGGCAGTTTACCGAAAAGGCGGTTGTTCCCGGAATTGAAGGCAAAGTAGATGTCAATGTGTACCATGGCGATCTACAACAACTACAATTTATCACCGTGGAGTAGTTGTCAGTTTTCGGTTTTCAGTTTTCGGTTTTCAGTTTTCAGTTTTCAGTTTTCGGTTGTCAGTTGTCTGTCGTCACTCAATCTGCTGCTTTTCAGGGTAAGAGCAAGGCGTAAACGATAGCATACAATCTTAAACTTTTTAACTTTTAAACCCTTAAACCGCTGTTCTGCCTTCTCTCAATCCGCTGCTTTTCAAGGCAATAGCAAGCCGTAAACGATAATCAACAATCTTAAACTTTTAAACCTTTAAACCCTTAAACCCCTGTTCTGCCCTCTCTCAATCCGCTGCTTTTTTAGGGTTTAGCATGACCAACAATCTTAAACTTTTAAACCCTTAAACAGCTGTTCTGCCCCTTCTCTCAATCAATAGTCTTTTTTCTTTTACAAAAAATTATTCCGTTTCAATCTTTGGGACATTGAAATCAATTTTGGTTTTTCTCAATTCGAAATTTTGACCTAAGTATACTCTTCGTACCATTTCGTCTTCTACGAGTTCTTCTGGAGTTCCTGCTTTTAGAATACCCCCTTCAAACATCAAATAGGTTTTGTCGGTGATGGCTAAGGTTTCTTGTACGTTGTGATCGGTAATCAAGATTCCGATATTTTTGTTTTTCAATTGGGCTACAATGCGTTGAATGTCCTCTACTGCCACTGGGTCAACGCCTGCAAAGGGTTCGTCTAGTAAAATAAATTTTGGATCGGTGGCCAAGCAACGCGCAATTTCGGTTCTACGGCGTTCCCCTCCAGAGAGTAAATCACCACGATTGGTACGAATGTGTTCCAAACTAAATTCGGCAATCAAGCTTTCCATTTTGGCAACTTGCTCTTCTTTGGTGTAGTGGGTTAATTGTAAGACACTCAAAATGTTGTCCTCGATACTCAATTTTCTAAAAACAGAAGCTTCTTGTGCTAAATAGCCCACCCCTTGTTGGGCACGTTTGTACATGGGATACTGAGTGATGTCTAAATCATCAAGAAAAATATGTCCGGAATTAGGCTTAACTAATCCAACAATCATATAAAAAGAAGTTGTTTTTCCGGCTCCATTAGGACCTAATAAGCCTACAATTTCGCCTTGATTGACTTCTAAAGAAATACCTTTTACAACACTCCGGCCTTTGTAGGTTTTGATGAGGTTTTCTGCTCTTAATTTCATTTTGTTTGAGTTGCTGAGCGTCTTAGTTGTTAAGAGGCTGAGATTTTGTATTCTTGCTTATTTGATATGTTTTTTAGTGTATAGCTTAGCATCTTTGATGCTAGTTTTGCTCTTCTAAGGCTTCCCAGAATTCGTAAGCTCTGCGTAAATGAGGCACTACTATAGTTCCGCCAACTAAGGTAGCAATTCCCATGGCTTCCATCATTTCTTCTCGGGTGATGCCTTCTTTGTAACTTGATTCTAGGTGGTATTTGATGCAATCATCACAGCGCAAAACGGCCGAGGCTACCAAGCCTAACAATTCTTTTGTCTTCACATCCAAGGCACCTGCTGCATAGGCATTGGTGTCTAGGTTAAAAATGCGTTTGACGATTTTATTGTTGTCTGCCAGCAGTTTTTCGTTCATTTTAGAACGATAGTCATTGAATTCTTTTACGATATCAGCCATTTTGTTTTTTTTGGTTACGTACTACTAGTTTAGATATTAAAATACTTACTTCATAAATCACCAACATCGGTAATGCTATAATGGTTTGACTCACCACATCGGGTGGGGTAACAATGGCGGCTATGATTAAAATAATCACTACGGCATATTTCCAATATTTCCGCAAAAATTCGGGCGTTACCAGCCCTAATTTGGTTAAGAAATAAATAATGATGGGCAATTCGAAAAACAAGCCACCGGCCAAAACCGAAGTTTTTACCAGTCCAATGTACGATTCCAATGTAAACTGATTTTTAACTATTTCTGACACGGTGAAAGTTGCCACAAAATTAACCGACATGGGAATGATGACAAAATAACCAAAGAGCACCCCTAAAAAGAAAAGAAAAGAGGAAATAGTGATAAAAAATTTGGCTCCTTTTTTTTCTTTATCATACAATGCGGGGCTGATGAATTTCCAGATTTCAAATAAAATATAGGGAAAACTCAGTATGAATCCGGCCAAAATACACATCCAAACAAACATATTCACTTGCCCTTCCATGGAGGTGTTTTGAATGATGAAGGGGAGTTCAGTAATACAGATGTTGTCTACAAAAGTGAGTCGTTCCTGCAATTCACAAAAAAAACGATACGTAAAAAAACTCGGACGCGTGGGTCCAAAAATGACGCTATCGAATAAAAAGCTGCTAAAAAAGTATGTCACACAAGCCATGATTAAAATGGCAGCGGTACTTCGAACCAACACCCATCGTAGCTCTTCAAGATGGTCTAAAAATGACATTTCGTTCAGGTTTTTCTTCGCCATTATACAATTCCTTCTTTTAAAATGTCGTGAATATGTAAAATACCTTTGTACTGCCCGTTATCGATCACGATCAGTTGCGTAATGGCATGGTCTTCCATCATGTTGAAAGCGTCTATGGCCATAGCTTCGGAATGAATTTGTTTGGGGTTTTTGGTCATGATTTCCTGCGCTGTGACATTCGCGATGCTGTCTCGGTCGTTTAGCATGCGTCGGATGTCTCCATCGGTAATAATGCCCACTACCTCGTTTTGATCGAGTACTGCGGTGACCCCCAATCTTTTTTCAGAAATTTCGAATATGGCCTTTTTTATGGAGGTTTCTGGAGCAACTACTGGTTGTAGCGAATGTTCGATCAAGTCCTTTACTTTAAGTAGCAACTTTTTTCCAAGCGCTCCTCCTGGATGGTATTTGGCAAAATCTTCCGCTTGAAAACCTCTCATTTCCATCAAGCAAACGGTCAAGGCATCGCCCATTACCAGTTGTGCCGTGGTGCTGTTGGTAGGGGCTAAATTCATGGTGCAAGACTCCGCATCTACGGTAGTATTCAGCACAAAATGAGAGCCTTTGGCCAAAAAAGAAGCCATGTTTCCGGTCATTCCTATTAAAGTATTACCAAAACGCTTCAATAAAGGTACCAAAACTTTAATTTCGGGACTGTTGCCACTTTTTGAAATACAGATGATAACGTCCTCGTTTTGTATCATGCCTAAGTCCCCATGAATCGCTTCAGAGGCGTGTAAAAACAAAGCAGGAGTTCCTGTGGAGTTGAAGGAGGCTACGATTTTTTGAGCAATGATGGCACTTTTGCCGATGCCTGTTACCACAACGCGTCCTTTAGATTGGTATATTTTTTCTACCGTTGCAATAAAATGATCATCCAAAAAGGTGGTGAGTTTTGCAATAGACTCACTCTCAGAAAGTATTGTTTTTTTGGCCAAAGCCAGAAGGTTTTCGTTGCTTATCAAAACAGAATGTTTAAATTTGTAAAAAAATAAAGATTTGCGTATCTTTAAAGGATGCAAATTTATACAAAATACCACATAATAAAGAATGAATTCAAACGAAATTGATATCCACAAAGAATTAAAAAAGTATTTTGGTTTTAGTCAGTTCAAAGGGTTGCAAGAACAAGTAATCACCGGTCTTTTGAACAAGGAAAATACTTTTGTTATTATGCCCACAGGAGGTGGTAAATCCCTGTGTTATCAACTTCCTGCGTTAATATTGGAAGGGACAGCAATAGTAGTTTCTCCGTTAATTGCTTTGATGAAAAATCAAGTTGATGCCATTAGGAGTTTGTCTACCGATAATGGTGTGGCTCATGTTTTAAATTCCTCGTTAACCAAAACAGAGATTGCGCAGGTCAAAAAGGACATTACAGCAGGTGTAACAAAATTATTATACGTAGCTCCAGAATCTTTAACCAAAGACGAGTATGTTCAGTTTTTACAGCAAGTGCCTTTGTCGTTTGTGGCCATTGATGAGGCACACTGCATTTCAGAATGGGGGCATGATTTTAGACCCGAATATCGCAATTTGCGGCACATTATCAAACAACTTGGTGATATACCTGTTATCGGATTAACCGCTACTGCTACCCCAAAAGTACAGGAAGACATCCTGAAAAATTTGGAGATGCCAGATGCCAAAACCTATAAAGCATCCTTTAATCGGCCTAATTTGTTTTATGAGGTACGCACCAAGACCAAAAATATTGAGTCGGATATCATTCGGTTTATCCGTCAGCATAAAGGCAAATCAGGAATCATCTACTGTTTGAGCCGCAAAAAAGTAGAAGCTATCGCCGAGGTGTTGCAAGTAAATGGTATAAGTGCCGTTCCTTATCATGCGGGTTTGGATGCGAAAACAAGAGCCAAACATCAAGACATGTTTTTGATGGAAGATGTGGATGTGGTGGTGGCTACCATCGCTTTCGGAATGGGAATTGACAAACCTGATGTGCGCTTTGTGATTCATCATGATATTCCAAAATCACTAGAAAGTTACTATCAAGAAACGGGTCGTGCAGGTCGCGACGGTGGCGAGGGCCATTGTTTAGCCTATTACTCTTATAAAGACGTTGAAAAGCTTGAGAAATTCCTTTCCGGAAAACCTGTGGCTGAACAAGAAATAGGATTTGCCCTACTGCAAGAGGTCGTGGCTTATGCCGAAACTTCGATGTCGAGACGTAAATTCTTGCTCCATTATTTTGGTGAAGAATTTGATAATGAAACAGGAGAAGGCGGCGATATGGATGACAATGTTCGGAATCCAAAGACCAAAATAGAGGCCATGAATGAAGTAGTGAAACTACTACAAGTGGTCAAAAAAACGAAACATATTTACAAATCCAAAGAAATAGTGTTTACCTTAATCGGTCGTGTCAATGCGGTGATCAAAGCGCACAAAACCGATTCGCAATCCTTTTTTGGAAGTGGTAAAGAGCACGATGAAAAATACTGGATGGCGTTGTTGCGTCAGGTGTTAGTAGACGGATTTCTGTCCAAAGATATTGAAACCTATGGGGTGGTAAAAATCACTCCCAAAGGACTTGATTTTATTCAAAATCCATTTTCGTTCCTGATGTCAGAAGATCATGAATACAACGAAACGGAAGACGAAGCCATTGTTACCGCAGCCAAATCATCGGGAACGGCTGATGAAACACTGATGGTGATGCTTAAGGAGCTTCGAAAAAAAGAAGCCAAAAAATTAGGCCTCCCGCCTTTTGTGGTTTTTCAAGATCCCTCTCTCGAGGATATGGCTTTGAAATATCCTATTTCACTGGATGAATTGATTAATATTCATGGAGTAGGCGAGGGTAAAGCACGAAAATACGGTAAAGCTTTTGTAAGTTTGATACAACACTATGTGGAAGACAATGATATTGTTCGTCCAGATGATTTGGTGGTGAAATCGACGGGTGTCAATTCGGCCAACAAATTGTACATCATTCAGAATATTGATCGAAAGCTAGCCTTAACCGATATTGCTTCGGCCAAAGGATTGACGATGGGCGCCTTAATTAAAGAAATGGAGCAAATTGTATATTCAGGAACAAAATTGAATATAGGCTATTGGATTGAGGATCTCTTGGATGAAGATCAACAAGAAGAAATTCACGATTATTTTATGGAATCGCATACCGATAACATCGAAGAAGCCTTACGGGAATTTGAAGGCGATTATGATATTGACGAATTGCGATTGATGCGCATCAAATTTATCAGCGAAGTAGCGAATTAAGCTAAAATCCCAATATTTTAAATTCCAAATTCCAAAATTCCAAATTCCAAATTCCAAATTCCAAATGGCTCTTTTGAGTTTTGGAATTTGGATTTTTTTTTGAATTAAGGGTTTTAGCCATTAGCTTTTAGCTATTGAAAATTGCTTTTCGACAGCGCTTAGGGTGACGCTTTGGAATTTGGAATTTACCTTCTCGGCCTTGCGTCTTCGCGCTTACCCTTTATTGGAATTTGGAATTTTTTTATTGGAATTTACTTTCTCGGCCTTGCGTCTTCGCGGTTACCCTTCATTGGAATTTGGAATTTTTTTATTGGAATTTACCTTCTCGGCCTTGCGTCTTCGCGCTTACCCTTCATTGGAATTTGGAATTTTTTTATTGGGATTTACCTTCTCGGCCTAGCATCTTCGCGCTTA
>JBOFUD010000544.1:0-2141 GCA_051652385.1 Flavobacterium sp. | reverse complement strand
ATCGTCAAGCTCCATTCATAACTAGGCTACTGAAAATTGGTTATTTATTAATTCTGACACTAGTTTACCTGAGATCAATGCCGGCGGAACTCCAGGTCCGGGAACGGTTAATTGCCCCGTAAAATATAAATTTTTGACTTTGTTACTTTTCAATTTTGGTCGTAAAAAAGCGGTTTGTAATAGGGTGTTGGCCATTCCATAGGCATTACCTTTATAAGAGTTGTACTCCTCTACAAAATCATTTTTACAAAACGATTGTTTAAATATAATATTTTTTTTGACAGATTGTTGTGTAAGTTGCTCAAAACGAGTGATTATTTTGTCAAAATACTGTTCTCGCAATTCCTCAGTATCATGTATTCCGGGAGCTAATGGAACTAAAAAGAAAGCCGATTCCATTCCTTCGGGAGCGGCTGTTGGATCTGTCAGTGAGGGAAAATTAGCATAGAATAAGGGTTCTTTGGGCCATCTTGGCTCGTCGTAAATATCCTTGGCATGTTGGTAAAAATCGACATCAAAAAACAAGGCATGATGCGAAATGTTTTCTATTTTTTTGTCGAAACCAACATAAAACAGCAATGAGGATGGCGCAAAAACACGACTCTCCCAATACGACTCTGAATAGGCCCTGTGCTCTGGATCTAGTAGTGTTTCAGTATGATGATAATCGGCACCACTGAGCACTAGGTCAAAGTGAAGTATTTGTCCGTTAATCACAATTGCATTGGCTGTTTTATTTTCAACAACTATTCTTTCTATGGGTGCTTTCGTTACAAACTTAACGCCCAATTCTCGGGCTAGACTTTCCATAGCGTTCACCACATCAAACATTCCTGTTTTAGGATGCCAAGTACCAAGGCCAAAATCAGCATAATTCATAAAACTGTAAAAAGATGGCGTATCGGATGGTTTTGCCCCCAAAAATAACACTGGAAACTCTAAAATTTGAATGAGCCGTGGATTCGAAAACTTCTTTCGGACATCTCTACTTATATTGCTAAAAAACTGACCAATCTTTAATGCCGTTTCAGATGTCACTAATTCCAAAGGAGAAATACCGGGACGATAAACCAAATCTTTAATTGCAATATTGTAGTTACTTTGGGCCTCTGCCATGAATGCCTGCAAGATTTTACCACTACCTTTTTCGATAGCTTCGAATGTTTGGGTTATTTCGTCTAAATTATCAGCGATGGAAATAAAATCATCGACACCAAAATATACGCGGTAGGCTGGAGATAGTTTGATTAGTTCATAATAATCCGACGGTTTTTTCCCAAAGTCAGCAAAAAAGCGTTCAAAAATATCTGGCATCCAATACCAACTTGGCCCCATATCAAATGTAAAACCGTTAGATTTTAACTGCCTAGCTCTTCCTCCAATTGTAGCATTTTTCTCAAAAACAGTAACATCATGACCACTTTGGGCCAAATAACAAGAGGCAGATAAGGCAGAAAATCCAGATCCTATAACAGCAATTTTTTTCATTAATATATGGGGCGTTAGTATTTTTTTATTTAAAGAGCGTCAACTAATTCAGATATTGACTCAAAAACTCTGCAATCGTTGGTTAAATTCTCTTGTTTGATGGCTTCGACCAACCTTCCAATAAACCACAACTGAGTACCGTCTCCCAACAATTGATTTTGCATCGAGGCGACGTAGCTATCTATCGATTCACGATCAGGCTGTACCGTCATATAGGTAACGTAGGTAATCGAATCAAAGCTATTTTTTAGCATGGGTAAATTATCTATAGGCATACTTTCACCAAGATAAATGGTTTTGTACCCTTGCAACAACACTTCGTAATGCAAGTACATTAACCCAAGCTCATGTATTTCGTTCATTGGCAAGGATAATACAAATACTCTGTCGGTGTTGGTTACCGGCTGTTTTTGCAATTGCTCAATATTGATTAACAATTTCTGTTTGATCAAGTAGCTTACAAAATGTTCATGAGCAGGCGTAATGGTATCGGTTTGCCACAACAAGCCTAATTCATTCATTAAAGGAACAAAAACTTGCATGAAGACTTCTTTAAACGTTTTTTTCTCAATCAACCAATCGTATGTTTTGAAAAACAAATCTTGGTCAAAATTCATCATTGCAGCCTTAAAATCGCTAATTGCATGATTTTT
>JBOFUD010000543.1:0-2005 GCA_051652385.1 Flavobacterium sp. | reverse complement strand
CGAAAAACTAAAAATTATTTTATAAATCCAACTCCTGCGGTAGTGTTCGTTGCTGGATCAATTAAAATGAAAGCGCCATTTGATTTGTTATCGGTGTACGCATCAAAATAAATAGCTTTGCTTAATTTGATGGTTACTTCGCCTATTTCATTTATAGCCAATTGAGTGGTTGGTGTTACTCCTGAATAATCAGTAGCAATAACATTTTTGACACTATCAATTTTAGCCAAAACTCTATTGGTATTGTGTTGCACCAAATATTTTGCGCCACCCACTAGTTTTTTACTGTCCATCCAGCAAATTGTGGTCGTGATCTCTTTTTCAATTTTAGGAAGCTCGCTTGATTTTACAATCATATCCCCACGAGTTACATTGATATCATTTTCTAATTCTAAAGTAATCGAAGATCCTGCTGTCGCTTCATCAAATTTCTTGTCAAAAAAGTGAATGTTCGTCACTTTTGATTCTGTTAAAGAAGGAAGCACCGTTACCGCATCGCCTACTTTGATCGAATTCCCATATAATTTTCCTGCATATCCTCTAAAATCATGGTATTCTTCGGTTTTGGGACGAATTACGGTTTGCACCGGAAAACGAGCAATTCCATTTTCGTAAATATCATTCGGCTCCAAAGATTCTAAATGCTCCAAAACGGTATTCCCGGAATACCAAGTCATGTGCTCAGATTTTTGCGCCACATTTCCACCGTTGATTGCACTTAGCGGAATGTAACTTACGTTTTGTTCTTTGAAAGCACTTTTCGCATTCAATGCCTGAAAATCGGCTTTGATTTTATTAAAAACTTCCTCCGAATAATCGACCAAATCCATTTTGTTAATGGCCACAATCACATCTTTTACGCGCAATAAATTATTGATAAAAAAGTGACGATACGTTTGCTCAATTACGCCTTTTCGAGCGTCGATCAAAATAATCGATACTTGCGAAGTCGAAGCGCCTGTCACCATGTTACGAGTATATTCTACGTGGCCCGGTGTATCGGCAATGATGTAACTTTTCTTGGCAGTTGAAAAATAAATGTGCGCGACATCTATCGTAATTCCTTGCTCTCTCTCGGCTACCAAACCATCGGTCGCCAAAGAAAAATCTAGGTAATCGTATCCTTTTTGCTTGCTACTTTTTTCTATTGCTTCTATTTTATCGGTAGTCAAAGATTGGGTATCGTATAATAATCTTCCGATTAACGTACTTTTTCCGTCATCTACACTTCCTGCTGTTGCTATTTTTAAAACTTCCATTCTTTTATTAGTTATTGGTTGATGGTTGTCGGTTGTTGGATTTTCGCACCAGAAACTAAACCACTCAAAATATAAAACTTCTTTTTATGAAATTGGCTCCAATTTTATCATTGAACTATCAACTAAAAACCATCAACCAACAACATTTTTCTAAAAGTACCCTTGTTGTTTTCTTTTTTCCATGGCGGCTTCCGAGCGTTTATCGTCGATTCGGGCCCCTCTTTCAGAAATAGTCGAAGTACGAATCTCGCCTACTACCTCTTGAATTGTTGCTGCGTACGATTCGACCGCTGCGGTACAGCTCATATCTCCAACGGTTCTGAAGCGAACAATTCGTTCTACGATTTGTTCGTCTTCTTCTTGGTACACAAAAGGTGAATGCGACCAAATTAAACCGTCTCTCAAAAAAACTTTTCTTTTGTGTGAAAAATAAATCGATGGAATCTCGATTTGTTCTTGTTCGATATAACTCCAAACATCCAATTCGGTCCAGTTTGAAATAGGAAAAACACGTACGTTTTGACCATTTTCGATTTTCCCATTCAACAGATCAAACAATTCAGGGCGTTGGTTTTTTTCGTCCCATTGACCGAAATCATCACGAACTGAAAAAATACGCTCTTTGGCTCTGGCTTTTTCTTCATCACGACGCGCACCACCGATACAAGCATCAAATTTGAATTCTTCGATCGCATCTAATAAAGTAGTGGTTTGCAAACTGTTTCTGCTGGAGTATTTCCCGGATT
>JBOFUD010000542.1:0-2472 GCA_051652385.1 Flavobacterium sp. | reverse complement strand
TATTTGTTGACACTCAAGAAATATTTATTGGATTATGTAGTCGATAAAATTCATACCGAGAAGTTCAAAAATCTTAATTTATATTCAGAAGGTAAAATCTACACCACACTTCGTGGCGAAAAAGTACGTTCAAAATCGGAACAATCTATAGCCGATTGGTTGTATAGGCACAGTATCGGCTATCAATATGAGCCCCAAATTAATATTAAGGATTTCGATTTTAAGCCTGATTTTTATATTGAAGATGCCAATATTTATTTGGAACATATTTCTAATAAAAGTTATCCCTCTAAGAATAAAGCGGAGCAGTTTACCAAAGGCAATATTCTCTGTGTAAAAACGTATGAGAAGATGACCGAGGATTCGGCACTTTTTAATCACGCTTTGGATACCATTATCAAAGGGCGTTTGTCTGAAAATTACAAAAGTGAATTGGTTTTGTCTTACCAAGAAGAATTTGGTCGCTATCAGGAAGAGGTAAAGGATTTTATTTTTCAGGCCATTCGTATTTGCGATATGCTGAAAGTAGAAGGTAGCGATTGGAATCAAGTGTATGCCAAATCGCAGGAGGATGCGCACGAACGCATTCGGATTTTTTACAGCATAGCCTTGCCGCTGGTAAAAGAATTTATGGGGTATTGCACGAATAAATCGTATTTGGATTTCAATGATTTAATTAGTCGAACGGTTGCTTTATTCAAAAAAAACAAAGACATACTTCAGAAATTTCAAACACAATATCAGTATTTGTTGGTCGATGAGTTTCAGGATGTAAATAATTTGCAAGTTGAAATGATTAAGTTAATGTTGACCCAGCAAACACAACTCTTTTGCGTGGGTGACGATTGGCAGAGTATTTATGGTTTTCGCGGTTCGAATGTAGATTGTATTTTGAATTTTGATAAAAATTTCAAACGTGCCAAAACAATCAAACTTAATCTGAATTACCGTAGTACACAAAGTATTGTAGGAGCCAGCAATGAAGTTATCAAACACAATAAATTTAAAATTGAAAAAGAGATTTTTGCTTCCAAAATTTCCAGTTTCAAAATAATGGAATATGCTGGAAATAATCAGGACGAAAACGTAGCTTTTTGTGTCGATAAAGTACGGCAATTATTGAAAGAAGGATTCAAAAATGATGATATTTTGTTTTTGTATCGCCGTAGCAAAATGTATCAACCTTACTATTTTGCCCTACGAAATGAGGATTTAAAAGTGCAAAGCAAAACCATACACGGTGCCAAAGGACTCGAGGCCAAGGTGGTTTTTATTGTTGGTTTAACAGATGGTTACGGTGGTTTTCCTGATATTTGGTTGGAAGATCGTATTTTTCAGGTCATCAAACCCGCCAATCACGACAGTTTGATGGAAGAGGAACGGAGGTTGTTTTACGTTGCCATCACCCGAGCCAAAGATCAACTGTATTTGATTACCGAAAAAGGAAATGCCTCACGCTTTCTCAAAGAAATCCCAGACGAATTCAAAGAATCCATTACGGTTGCCTCACACGGAAGTAAAGACGCCTTCGTAATTTGTAAAAAATGCCAAAAACAGGTTGAAAATACGTTTGCTTTTTGCCCGTTTTGTGGGAAGAAGAGTCTGAGAAAAATAGAACAGTAGCGGTTCTCAAAAAATAGATTTTTTGAATAGTGGGTATTATTGGTTAAGTTTGTAACTCACACAATAAAAATAAAAGAATTCATTGTTTTTAAAAATGTGGTTTATAAAAGTAATCATATTTCATCCATTGAATAATAACAATAATAATCGGTTTCAATAAATGAAAGACGAAGAAGAAGATAACATCATACCCAACGAAGACGAAAACAACGACGCAAGTTTTGATTCTAATGATCAAGAAGGTTTCGATGATATTAGCACTTCGAGCGGAATGCAACATTTTTACGAGAACAATGCAGATGGCAGCGACACCATTACCAAAGTTACAGGAATGTACAAAGATTGGTTTTTGGATTACGCTTCGTATGTGATCTTAGAGCGTGCCGTACCCGCAATTGAAGACGGATTCAAGCCGGTGCAACGTCGTATCATGCATTCGTTAAAAGAATTAGACGACGGTCGTTACAACAAAGTAGCCAATGTGGTGGGGCATACCATGCAATACCATCCGCACGGGGATCAAAGTATTGCCGATGCGATGGTGCAAATTGGTCAAAAAGAGTTGCTAATTGACTGCCAAGGTAACTGGGGAAATATTTTAACAGGCGATGGCGCTGCGGCCTCTCGTTATATTGAGGCGCGTTTGTCAAAATTTGCGTTAGAGGTCTTGTATTCTCCAAAAATTACCGATTGGGGTGTTTCTTATGACGGTCGTCGTGCCGAACCCAACAATCTTCCGGTGAAGTTTCCTTTGCTTTTGGCACAAGGAGCCGAGGGAATTGCCGTGGGACTTTCGACCAAAGTGTTGCCTCATAATTTCAATGAGTTAATCGACGCTTCCATAAAAAT
>JBOFUD010000541.1:0-3239 GCA_051652385.1 Flavobacterium sp. | reverse complement strand
AAGAATGCTGCAACAAGTTCAGGGCCGACTGCAGCTCCAACCCCGACATTAGCATCAAATAAAGTGATTTCGATGTTTAGTAATGCTTACACAAATGTTCCTGTTGACACTTGGAGAACAGGATGGTCTGATGCAACGCTAGAAGAAATTGTTCTTGGAGGAAATGATACTAAAAAATATAGTAACTTGAATTTTGTAGGCATCGAAGCTACTAGTACGCAAATTGATGCCACAGCAATGACTCATTTTCATACTGATGTATATTCTTCAGATTTTACCACATTCAAAATTAAATTAGTTGATTTTGGTCCTGATGGAAAATTTGCAGGTGGAGATGATAAAGAACATGAAATTACGATCGATGCTCCTGCCAAGGACTCATGGGTAAGTCTTGATATCGCTTTGAGTAGTTTTACAGGTTTAACAACAAGAGCTCATATTGCACAGCTTATCTACGTTGGAGCTCCATCAGGAAAAAATACGGTGTTAATTGACAACGTGTATTTTCATAACTAATTAAAAAAAAGAACATGAAAAAAATATTTTTTAATGTAATAGCGTTCTTCAGTTTGTTATTACTAGCAAATTGTCAAGACGATAACGTAGAATTTGGAACACTAACAGCACCAAGTAATTTGGTTGTGACTTTTGATATTGTAGGTAATACTCCTCAAACTCCCGAGGGCGATGGATCTGGAATTGTAAGATTCACTGCCAAGGCCGATGATGCAATTTCGTACAAATATGTCTACGGGGATGGTGTTGCAGAATTAGCGTCAACAGGTTCAATTGCGCATGGTTTTAGCACAGTTGGGATTAACACCTACACTGTTACGGTAATAGCCAATGGCAAAGGAGGAGTTACCACTTCTACTACGGTCGACGTGAAGGTTTTTAGCAATTTTACAGATGAAAAATCGACTAAACTGCTTACCGGTGGAATTGCAGCTGGCAAAAAATGGTATATAGCGGCTAACGAAGCTGGTCATTTTGGAGTTGGACCGAATAATAGTGATCCTACTCAAAATTATTATCCAGCGTATTACCAAGCAGGTCCTTTTGAAAAATCAGCTACTTGTTTTTATGATGGCGATTATTCCTTTGCTTTGGTAAACGGGAAAATCGAATACAAACAAGATAACAAAGGGAATACCTTCTTTCACAATTCATACAAAAGTGTAGGTGGAGGAGTTAATGGAGGCGACGATCAGTGTCTGCCCTTTAGCACGGCAGGAACGAAAATTGTTGCTTTGGCTCCCTCTACTTCGGTGGTGACGAAAAATAAAGAAGCGGCCACACAAACCACTGGAACTGTGATGAATATTTCTGACGCAGGTTTTATTGGGTACTATGCAGGAGCTACTCAATTCGAAATCCTTTTTATTACAGAGAACAGAATGTTTGTTCGTTTTGTACAAGGTAATACCCCAGATTTAGCCTGGTATCTAGTGCTAACCACCACAAAACCATCTCAGGCACCTGTTGATGAGTTTACCAAATTACTTTGGGAAGATACTTTTGAAACTGCAGGTGCGCCGAATACCGCCAATTGGAATTATGATTTAGGTACTGGCGCAGGTGGCTGGGGCAATGGAGAACTTCAGTCCTATACTTCTGATGCTAAAAACGTTAAAGTGGAAGGTGGAGTATTGAAAATTACTGCAATCAAAGAAGGTTCGGGCTATTCATCGGCTAGAATTAAATCTGAAGATAAATTCAAATTCAAATATGGTAAGGTTGAATTTAAAGCTAAAATGCCTGCTGGTGTGGGTACTTGGGGAGCGGTTTGGGCTTTAGGTCAAGATTTCAAAACTGTGGGATGGCCTGCTTGTGGAGAAATTGACTTCTTAGAGTATGTTGGAAAAAATCCAAACGAAATTATTGGAGCTTTCCATTTTCCTGGAAATTCTGGTGCAGGCGCCATTGTAGGAAAAACTACCATTACCAATCCTACCACGGAGTTTCATGTGTACAAAACCATTTGGACCGAAACCTCTATCAAAATGTATGTAGATGATAAATTGTATCATTCTTTACCTAATACGCCAACAACGGTTTACAACAAAGATTTTTTCTTGATCTTGAATGTTGCCATGGGTGGAGGTTTAGGAGGTCCTGTTGATCCAGCGTTTACGCAATCTACTATGGAAGTTGATTATATTAGAGTTTATGGTAAATAACCATTAAATTAGAAATCAATAACGAGCAGGTTGTAAGCAACCTGTTCGTTACTTGATTTTTTTATATAAATTATTTCTTGAATTGGTTTCAATATTGTAGCACGTTTCAGCGTTTGTCAGAGCAACTCTACTATAAATCTTCCTTCATTTTTTCAGGTTATATGTTTTACTTTAAATGGTTTTTTCAATACTGTTAGGTGTTGAACAAAGCATTCAAATTATCTATTTAAAATTTATGAAAAAAAATATTGCTGTATTTATAGTTTCTATTTTCTCTTTAGTAACGTATTCTCAAAGTGAGAAAGTCGAGGTGCATCAAACGAAAACAGGAGTTACGCTTCAGGTAAATGGCAAAAACTTTATGGTCAATGGAATGAATTGGGATTATTTTCCCATCGGGAAAAATTATTCGTATCAATTGTGGGAACAACCTGAAGATTTTATAAAAAAAGCTTTAGATCATGAAATGGGATTGCTTAAAAACATGGGGGTAAACACCATAAGAGTGTATACCGGAATTCCTAAAAAATGGATCGAATACATTCACTCTAATTTTGGAATTTATACCCTGCTTAACCATTCTTTTGGTCGTTATGGAGTGGCAGTTGACGGAAATTGGATGCCCAATACCGATTATGCAGATCCAAAAGTAAAGCAATCACTTTTGAAAGAAGTACAACAATTAGCCTCTGATTATAAAGATACCAAAGGATTGTTACTGTATTTGTTAGGAAACGAAAATAATTTTGGTCTTTTTTGGCAAGGTGCAGAAACTGAAAATGTTCCTGTTGAAGATAAGAAATCGACAAAATTAGCCACAGCGATGTACCAGCTCTTTAATGAAGCGGCTTTGGCTATCAAAACAAAAGATGTAACCCATCCGGTTGCTATTTGTAATGGCGATTTATTGTTCTTAAACTTAATTGCTAAAGAATGTCCAGCGGTTGATGTGTTGGGAATTAATGTGTATCGTGGAATCTCTTTTGGAGATCTTTTCGAAAGGGTAAAAAAGGAATACGGAAAACCTGTTTTGTTGACCGAATTCGGATCGGATGCTTT
>JBOFUD010000540.1:0-4713 GCA_051652385.1 Flavobacterium sp. | reverse complement strand
TCCTTTTTGGAGTTTTGAAACTCGGTAAATTGGCCGATTTCTTCCCTCTTTCGGCTATTCACGGAATGCTAGCTGCCATTGGAATAATAATCATTGCAAAGCAAATTCCTGTTTTACTGAACGACAATCCAAGCTTAGCCAAAGGAAAAGCACCTTTAGAATTGCTTGCCAACATTCCAAACTTCATTATGAATTTGGATCCAAAAGCAACATTAATTGGAATTGTAAGCTTGTCGATAATGCTGGGATGGCCGTATATCAAAAATAAAAGGATTAAATTGATTCCTGCGCCATTGGTCGTATTGCTTTTTACAATCCCCTGCCAATTATTTATGCATTTCAAAGAAACAGAACCTACTTATGCCTTGGTGAAAATTGGAAGTTTGGTGGATAACCTTCATGTAAACGTTAGCTTCGACGGTTTTAACCAAATTGGATTATTTGTCAAATATGTAATCATGTTTGCATTGGTAGGATCAATTGAATCGTTGCTAACAGTAAAAGCAATTGATCTGATGGATCCTTTTAAACGAAAATCAAATATGAATCAAGATTTGATTGCGATAGGGATCGGGAACACCATTGCTGCCGTTTTTGGTGGATTACCCATGATCTCAGAAGTGGCACGTTCTTCATCTAATGTCAATAATGGAGCAAAAACTCGTTGGGCCAACTTTTTTCATGGTTTCTTTATCCTGATTTTTGTACTTTTGGCTACTCCTATTCTGGAATTAATTCCAAATGCTGCCTTAGCCGCGATGCTAATCACCGTAGGAATCAAATTAACACATCCTAGAGAGTTCATCAATACGTTTAAAATTGGAAAAGAGCAATTGGCTATTTTCTTGGTGACCATCTTTTTTACTCTTTTTGAAGATTTATTGATCGGGATCGCTGCTGGTATTTTATTAAAAATGATCCTTCATTTATACGACGGCGCGCCCTTAAAATCATTATTCAAAGCCACTGCTGTAGTGTCTTCAAATGGAAATGACTATTTGATAGAAGTAGAAGAATCTGCTATTTTTAGCAACTTCCTAGGAATTAAAAGTAGACTTGAGGCCATTCCTGCAGCTATGAATGTGACTATCGACTTTGCTAAAACAAAATTAGTAGATGATGATGTGCTTGAAAATATTCAACAGTTCAAGAATAAATATACCGTAAAAGGAGGAAAAGTCACTGTGATAGGATTCGAAAATCATACAGCCCTCTCCGACCACAAGCTCGCTTCTAGAAAAAAAAATTAACTACTCGTTTGATAGTTTGTCTTAATTTTATTTTTTTTAACAACTACGAAAAAGGTGATACCTTTGAACCAATAACTTTAATCAAGAACCATGAAAATTTTAAAATCCTTAGCCGTTTTGCTTTTCTTTTTTGTAACCTCAACGCTGTCGGCGCAATCTACGTTTGAAAAATGGCCTGCTATCAAAGCCTTCCACGGGGTAATGTCGCAAACGTTTCATCCTGCAGAGGAAGGCGATTTGAATCCCATAAGAACTCGTTCTGAAGAAATGGTTCAAAAAGCAGAGGCGTTGTCCATAGAAGCTATTCCGGCTGAATTCAAAACAACTGCAATTTTAGCTTCGATCAAAAAACTACAAACTGGAGCGAAAGGCTTGAATGAATTGGTAAAAGCAAAAGATTCGGACGAAGCTACGCTAAAATCATTGACTGCCTTACACGATGTATTTCATGAAATCGTAGGTTTGTGTTCTGAAGAAAAACAGTAATCTTTTCAAAAAACTATTTTAGTAAAAGCTGTCGAGATTTGGCAGCTTTTTTTTTGCGTCTTTATTTTTTGGACATTCGCATAAGCATAAAATCTTTTCAACAAAAAAAAAATGCAAAACAGTTTTCTGAAATTAAATTTTACCTTTGACCTTTCAACAAAAACAAAAATTATGGTTTATAAATTTAGAGTTATTCTAGATGCCGAAGAAGACATTTTTAGAGACATAGCAATACGTTCTGACGATACTTTAGAAGATTTACACAACGCTATTTTTAACGCATTTGGCTTCGATGGTATGGAGGTAGCTTCCTTTTATACCTGCGACGAAACTTGGAATCAAGAGGATGAAATTCCTATGTTTGATACCGGTGACATTCCTGGCGAACAGCGCACCATGAGCGATTATCCCTTATCGGACATTCTAGATGAAGCCAGTACCAAAATTATTTATGTGTATGATTTTATCAACATGTGGACGTTCTTGGTAGAACTAGCAGCTATCGAAGAACCTACTGCAGGAGCAACTTATCCAGAAACCTTATTTTCCCATGGAATTATGCCTGCTGAGGCTGGCGAAAAAAACTTTGAAGCCGATATGAACGACGACATCTACGGCGAATTCGAAGACGATCTTGACCAAGACGACCTCGATATGTTTAGCGGTGACGATAGCTTCGAAGACTACGGATTTGAGGAGAATTGGAACTAATTTTTTTGAGAAGCTAAGTTTCTAAGTCACTAAGAATCTTAGAATACCAGCAACTTAGAAACTTTAAAAAATGAGTGATTTTAGAAAAATTTTAGTGTGGCAAAAGCCATGGCATTGACTACCAAGATCTATAACAATTCTCAAAGATTTCCAAAAGATGAGATTTTCGGTTTAACTTCTCAATTAAGACGATCTGCCATTTCAATTCCAAGTAATATTGCAGAAGGCATAGGTAGAGATAGTAAAAATGAACTGTTGAGGTTTCTTAATATTACTATGGGATCTTTATTTGAATTGCAAACTCAACTAGAAATTGCAAAAAATACAAACTTTTTAAAAGAGGAAGAATTTAATAATATGTATGAGGACAGTAGAGAGATTGAAAGAATGTTGGTTGCATTCATAAAAAAAATAAAAGAAAGCAACCAAAATCTTAGCAACTTAGAAACTTAGTACCTCATCAACTCCAAAAAAATGATCAACTTATACAACACCCACATCGAAACGCTTTCCATACATCGTGTTGGAAACAAAAGTCGTAATGAAGCGATCTTCTTATCTGAGCAACCTTTCAACCTCAACGATGAAATTGTTCCGTTGATTAAGGAATTTTTCTTAAAGCCTTTTAGAGAAAAAGAAGAAAATTATTTTCAATTTGCACATGAAGTCGATTTGGACTACAACGACATGTTCAAATTTGCTACCCAAATTTTTGATAATCCGGGGAGTTTACATGAAGTTTCGAAACAAATTACGCAGCATTTATTCGAGCAATCCAATCATCCACACATCAAGAATGGTGAGGTGTATGTGGCGCATTTAACGAATGTTTCGATAGACAATAATGTGGTAGATGCCATTGGCGTTTTTAAAAGTGAAATTCAATCCGATTTTTTACAATTTGAAGAAAAAGAAACCCATTTGGAAATGATTTTGCAACACGGCGTAAGTTTGAACAAACTCGACAAAGGATGCCTTATTTTTAATTACAAAAAAGAAGAAGGCTACAAAATATTGACCGTAGACAGCAACCGTTATGATGCGCGCTATTGGTTGGAGCATTTCCTTTCGGTAGATGCTTTTGAGGACGAAAACTTCATCACCAAAAAGTATTTGAAATTTTGTCAGAACTTTGCCAAAGATGTGGTATTTCCTGCCGAAGACAAAAAAGAAGAAGTGATGTTCATGAACCGCTCGGTAAATTATTTTGCTAAAAATGATCAATTTGAAGAAGCGAATTTCTTGAACGAAGTCATCGATAATCCTGATTTGATTCCTGAATTCAAAAACTATAAAGTAGACAAAGGCGAAAAATACAGCATCGAAGACGTAACCTCCTTCCCTATTGCCAATGCAGCGGTTTCGGACGCGAGAAAATCGATCAAAAACGTGATCAATCTCGATACGCACATCCAAATCAAAATGGATTTTATCAATCCCGAAAGTGCCGAAAAATTTGTAGAAAAAGGCTGGGACGAAGAAAAACAAATGTACTACTACTTGGTTTATTTCAACAAAGAAGAAAAAAACTAATCATTTTTTAGGAAAACGAAATCCTCAATTGCAATAGCAGTTGAGGATTTTTTTTGTTTTCAAGCTGAATCCGGGTTTTATAAGTCACACGAAAGAATGCAACCGCTGTTTTAAAAAGACTAAAAAAAACAATAGGAATAAATCATGATTTTGAAAAACAAACTTGTAACAAAAATTGTATTTTCGTGACAAACTTACATGATGCTAAAACTATTCAAAGAAAATATTAAAATTGCGTTAGGTTCGATCAAAACGCAACTACTGCGTACCATACTTACAGTACTGATTATTGCTATTGGAATCACGGCTTTGGTGGGGATTTTAACCGTAGTGGCAGCTTTAGAAAATCAAATTTCGACCGATTTTGCTTCAATGGGCGCCAATACCTTCAACATCAATCAATACGAAAATACCACGCGAAACCGTGGCGGCGGCGAACGCGAAATCATCAACCCGATTATTTCCTATCCTGATGCTGTCGCGTTTAGAAACAAATACAAATATCCTTTTACCGAAACTTCGATTTCGTTCACCGCAAGCTCCGCCGCCGAAGTGAAATACCTAAACACCAAAACCGATCCCGAAAACAAAATTGTAGGCGTAGACGAAATGTATGCGGTAAATTCAGGATTAGAATTTAGTGCCGGGCGAAATTTTACCAGTTTTGATATTGCCAATAATGCATTTGTATGCATCGTGGGTTCGGATTTCGAAAAAGGACTCCTAAAAGACA
>JBOFUD010000539.1:0-1588 GCA_051652385.1 Flavobacterium sp. | reverse complement strand
GAGCTCACGGACTATTTTTGAAGATGGAATACTTTTGTATTTTGAATTTAAAAATGGGAGTAAGTTCTTGGTTTTGAAGAAGAATTTAGTTGTAGTAGATTTCTAATGCGGAATCTGGGTTAAAAGCAGGTGTCAAGTTCCATTCCACAAAGCCACGCGAAGTATTCAAAAAGTTTCACATAGAGCGTTGGATTTTCTCTTTTTTCTTTGTGTTTCCTTGGTGTAGCTTCGTGATATCAAATTTTCACAAAAACTTGAGTTTTGGCTACCGCCAAGGTAGCATTTCGATAAAACGAACAGGATTATCAAGAGTAATTTTGTCTTCTAAACTGCTTATTTGCAGTTGTTGGCGGGAAATTCTTTGGAGGTGTAGTCTTTTTTAAATATACAATTTTTCTTTCTTATCTTGAACATTTTTGATTATTTTTGGAAAAACAATAAGCGAAGGTTTTTTCACAGACTGACGTTATTGGCAATTTTACCGAACTGACCGTAAACCAACAAATCAAATGGACTGTAAGAACTGTATCACAGAAATAAATTCAAAATTTTGTCCCGACTGTGGACAACCAACTAATCTTAAAAGAATTGATGGACATTACATAATTCATGAAATTGAACACGTTTTGCATTTTGAGCGTGGAATTTTATATACGATTAGAGAGCTAATTACAAATCCAGGACAAAACGTAAAAAATTATCTAACCCAAAATAGAAATAGACTTGTTAAGCCAATCATTTTCATTATTGTAACTTCATTGATCTACTCATTGTGTAGTCACTTTTTTCATTTACAAGATGGCTATTTAGGCTATTTAGATAGTGATAAATCTACAATAAATAAAATTTTTAAATGGACACAAGGGCATTTAGGGTACTCGAATATAATTATGGGAGTATTCATAGCATTGTGGACAAAACTTTTTTTTACAAAGCACAAATACAACATATTTGAAATACTAATTCTTCTCTGTTTCGTTATGGGAATAGTAATGTTGATTTATTCAGTTTTTGGAATTATTCGAGGGATAACAAATATAGACTTAAAGCTTCATGGAGAATTTGTTGGATTAATTTACACAACTTGGGCAGTTGGACAATTTTATGACAAAACAAAAATTTCATCTTACTTTAAAGCTTTTTTTGCTTATATTTTTGGTATGCTAACTTTTGCATTGGCAGTTATTATAGTTGGGGCTTTAACAGACTTAATAATCAAACATTAAAAAAATATGGACAATAAAAAAGGAATGAATTAGTTTTTTGTATTTATTGCATTTACATTAGGCTTGACTTTAGTTAAGCACATTGATTTTAAAAACGTAACGCTGAAAGAACCTGCCTTAGATGTTCTTTATATCATTGTGTTTGCAATATCAATTTACCTAATCATAAAAGGCTTGAAAAAAACAACTGAAAAATAAAAACTGCCAATAACAGCTAAGGTTCGTTGCGTGCGTAGCACGAACAAGGAATTGAAATCATCGAATACCAAAACAAATAGGAGCCTAAGAGATTAACCGTGGTGGAACGGAGCCGATTCCACTGAAATTGATTCACGGAACTCCGCTGTAAAATAATCCTTTGA
>JBOFUD010000538.1:0-3932 GCA_051652385.1 Flavobacterium sp. | reverse complement strand
TACTTTTTTCATATACTGAGAAATGGAAGTTAATGTGAACTATTTGGCAAACATAATTACTTACACTCTTGATTTAAAATTATTGCGATGAATGGTTATTTTACTCGATTAAGAACTATTTGTAGTTTTTTTTAATATTGGTTCTATCAAAAAAAGCCACTGTAAAATAGTGGCTTTGCAAATGTGATTCATTATATTTTGTAGAGGCTAAAATGGACTAAAAGTTGATCATGAACTTTAATCATACCACCCATTTTGACAGGCGCAGCTAGGCCCACATCTGAAAAATTAAATGAAATGGTACCTTGTAGTTTGTTGTTTGTGTTGTTTAACATAAAATCTTTGTAAAGCATAGTCTTATTTGTGACACAAAAATTTAAATCGCATTTGTAATTATTTCCAACGGATCTAATGTTGGAAAGTGTAACAAAGCTCGAGGGAAATTGCGATGTTTTTACTGTAGCTTGTAAATCTTTGGTCATGATTTTGTTGCCACAATCAAATTTCACCATTGGTATCTCTGCTTTGATACTGTTTTTGTTGGTAACATTCAAAACAATAGTATCGTTTTTTGAAAAAAATGTACTGCAATTGTATTTGCCAACAGTTGAATTTCCTGTGATGCTAATTTCAATTTTATTAATAATAACGGAGGTATCATTTCTATGAAAATTGGGTGTAGCACTCCCCAAACAAAAGAGAAGTGCTGCACCTAAGATTCCTATTATTATTTTGTTATTCATTTTTTAGAAAGTAATAACGGCTTCAAACATTAAACCATTGAATTTTCCTTGGTATAAGTCATTAACATTACCTCTGCTATCAAATTGACCAAAACCTTTATATTGTTGGTTTACATAAGCCAATTTCGACAAGATGTTTTTAGTCATAAACCAACCTGCAGAAGCTTCAAAACGGTTGATGGTTATTTTTCTAGCATCAGCATTATCTAACTTACCTGATACGGTATTGTATCTACCACCTACGTAAAATTGTTCTGTTTCCCCAAATCGGTATACAACATCACCAGCAAATTGGTTAACGGTACGACTTTCGTCCATTCCTTTTTTGTTACCACCTGTAGCAGTTTCAATAGTTCCGAAAAATTCTAATCCTTTGTATTTTACAAATGGGTTGATCATAAAGGCTGTTAATTTGTTACCAAATCCAGGATTAAAACGTCCAGTATTATGATTGCTTTGTAAGTCTTTTGTGAAATTATTGTCAACATCAACACCTCCATTTTTGTGAGCAGCGTGGGTCATAACTCCATAGTAGCGGCTTCCAGCTCTGTCAGAAGAATATAAATTTCCGCTAGTATTAGCATTGTGGGATAATGATCCTGTAAGACGTACTCTAAGATCTGCGTTCAATTGTTTGTCATACCCTAATTTTGCCAATATAGTAGGACTAACAGTGGTATTTTGATCCGGTGCAGCTGCTGTAGGTTTTCCTGGTACAAATTCAGCTACATTTTGATTCAACTTTGAGTTGGTTACTCCAATCATACTTACTAAACCGTCTCTGTTATAGTAAACTTCAATTCCAGCCTCTGTGGTAAAAGCATCCATAATGTTTCCTTCGATAAATGGATTCATCATTGCATTTCCATTATCTGATCTTCTAAAGTGCGCATCACCATAGTTGTTCTCCATCTGACCAATTTTGATGGTGGCATATTTCATTACATCTTTCAAGAAATCTTTTTGAACAAAGTCTAACTTATCAATTTGTAAATAACCTCCTTTTACCCATGTTTCATTATGATGTCTGGATGCTAAATAAATATCTAAATTAACTCGTACTCCATCAAATAATTGGGCCCCAATAGTCATATTAGCAGTTGGGAGATTCAAATTATTACTCAAATTGTTCAATTTGTAACCGGTAATAGCGCCTCCTGTTGGATTTGTAAAGGAGCTACCTTCATGACCATTATAAGAGTTAAAGGCTTGAAATTGTAGCGCAAATGCTGCTCCAAGGTCAATACTCAATCCTTTAAATGCTACTGTGTCTTTTTTTACATCAAAAACATTGATTCCAGTTTTGTCTCTTGGGATTAAATTTTGAATTTGTCCAAAACGATCCTGTGCTTGTACAGCAGTTAAACTCAAAAAAGCAGCTGCTAAAAAGTAAATTACTTTCATTTTTGTTGATTTTTATTTATAATTAAGATTAAATTTTAGGGTAAGATCTTTTCCCGTTTTTATGGTGCCTAATAAGGCGGTTGGAGCTTTCATTCCAAATTCTTCAAAAGTGATTTTGTTGGATCCCTGTAGTGTAACAATTCCGTTTAGTACACTAACTCGTATTTGTGTTTTGATGTCTTTATTCACGCCAGCAATAGTATACGTTCCAACAAGATTCCAAGTAGTTTCATTGATTTTTGTTGCCGATTTCAATACATATTTAATTGTTTTGAACTTTTTAGCATTTAATGTCTCATACGCTATTTTGTCCATGGCGCTTTTTCCACTTTTGATGGTTTCAACAGCCAAATCAATAGTTATGGCATGAATGTTTTCTAATCTTGTATCATTAACTGTAAGATTTGCGGTTCCTGTTTTGGCCGCCGAAGTCATTTCCCAATCATGTAAAGTAGAGGTTCCCTGTACCGAAAAATTGGTTTTCGTATCTAGTGTATAATTTTTTTGAGCAATAGCTGAAAGATTAATTAGAGCTAAGATAAATGTTAATAAAAGGGATTGATTTTTAGGTATTTTCATTTTTTGTAAATTTAAAATTTTGCATTATGTATATAGAAAAACTTTTATTTTGAGTTAATTATATTTTATTGCACTTATTTTTATTGATATTGCAAATAATGAAAGATTAAGCCTTGTTAAACATGATAAAAGTCAGATTTGTTGATTTTAACATTTCTACATCGATATAGTTAAAAGTTTATTTCGAAATAATTTTGATTAAATCAAATTTTTAGATAATTAGGCAAGAAAATATTGGTTATTAAAGTATTTTTTTTAGTCAACTTTTTTGAGAGAAGATTTTAGTTAAAAAAGGATCAATTATAGTAAGTTTTTTTTCGTTTTAAGAGGGTTAATCGCTTTTACTATTAAAAAATGAAATCAATACATTAAATTTTGAATAAATTTGCAGCATGGAAATCGAGAAAAAAGACATTAGAGCATTATCTAAAGAAGAACTGAGAGCGTTTTTTGTAAGCACTGGCGACAAAGCTTTTCGTGGCAATCAAGTTTATGAATGGTTGTGGACGAAGGGAGCGCATAGTTTTGAGGATATGACCAATTTGTCTAAAGCGACACGATCTGCTTTGGAAGCCAATTTTGTAATCAATCACATCAAGGTCGATACCATGCAACGCAGTGAGGATGGCACGGTAAAAAATGCGGTTCGTTTGCATGATGGCTTAGTGGTTGAGTCGGTTTTGATTCCAACTCAAACCCGCACTACCGCTTGTGTTTCGAGCCAAGTGGGCTGTAGTTTGGATTGTAATTTTTGTGCTACGGCTCGATTAAAACGCATGCGTAACTTAGAACCAGCCGAAATATATGACCAAGTAATTGCCATAGACAAAGAAAGTAGGTTGTACTATAATCATCCTTTGTCCAATATTGTTTTTATGGGTATGGGCGAACCTTTGATGAATTACAATAATGTGCTCAAAGCCATCGAAATGATTACTTCTCCGGAAGGTTTAGGCATGTCGCCCAAAAGAATCATGGTGTCTACCTCCGGGATTCCCAAAATGATTAAGAAATTAGCCGATGATGAGGTGAAGTTCAAATTGGCCGTTTCGCTTCATTCCGCCATCGATGCTACTCGAGCTAGAATCATGCCTTTTAGTGCCAATTTTCCATTGGTCGAATTGCGTGAAGCCCTAGAATATTGGTACCGAAAAACCAAAAGCAAAATTTCATACGAATATGTAGTTTGGAAAGGGATCAACGATG
>JBOFUD010000537.1:0-1506 GCA_051652385.1 Flavobacterium sp. | reverse complement strand
TTTTTGCTGACTTTTTTCTTTAAAATTTTATTCTCAACAACTAATTTTTTTCGATCTAAAGCATTGCGAACCGTATTCAACAAACGGTTTAAATCGGGCGGTTTTGAGATGTAATCAAAAGCTCCCAAACGCATGGTATTGATCGCCGTTTCCATATCGCCATGACCAGAAATCATAACCATTGGAATCTCAGGTTTGATTTTTTTGACGGCTTCCAATACTTCCACACCGTCTAATTTTGGCATTTTAATATCGCAAAGCACCAAATCATAATCGGTGTTTTTTATTTTTTCGAGACCTACAGCCCCATCTTCTGCTTCGTCAACTTGGTACGAATCACTTTCTTCGGAAAGGATTTTTACCAATACTCTACGAATGGAGGCTTCGTCTTCTATTACTAATATTTTACTCATTCTTCACAATTTTCAAATTTTAAAAATTCCAAATTCCAATAGTTGGATTTTGGAATTTACTTTTTGGAATTTAATACTTCAACCATTTATACAATTCTTTCCAACTAGGTTTTTTGCCGTACATTAAAATACCTACACGGTAAATTTTGGAAGCAAACCACACTACCAATAAAAAGGTTCCAAATAGAAGGGAAATCGAAAGCAGAATTTGCCACAAAGGTACGCCAAAAGGAATACGCATCAGCATAACGATGGGAGACGTTAACGGAACGATCGAAAAAATAGTGGCTACCGTTCCGTGAGGATCATTAATTACAGTAAAAAATCCGATGTAAACGCCCAAAATCAAAGGCATAATAATCGGCAAAAGAAATTGTTGCGAATCGGTTTCGTTATCCACTGCAGCACCAATTGCAGCATAAAACGAACTGTACAAAAAGTATCCTCCGATAAAATAAATCACAAAACACCCCAACAACGTCCCTAACGGAAGATTCCACAATTCGGCTATATACAATTGAGCCGTGTTTGCCAATTCGTGTTGTGCGGCTTGTATCATTTCGGGCGGAACTTTGGCAGTAGGTCCTAAATTGACTCCAAAAAATAAGGAAGCTCCAAATAATAATCCAAAACCAATAATGGCCCAAATTAAGAATTGAAGAATTCCAGCTAAAGAGGTTCCAATGATTTTGCCCATCATCAACTGAAAGGGTTTTACCGAGGAAATAATAATTTCGATGATGCGATTGGTTTTTTCTTCGATTACGCTCCGCATGACCATGTTACCATAAATCACAATAAACATCATAATGAGGTACCCAAAGGCGCCACCAATGGCAATTTTGATTTCGTTTAATCCTTTCAAACTTTCCTCACCCGAAGCTTTACTCAAATGGATGCTCACATTAGACTTTGCTTTTTGAATGGCCAGAGTATCTAATTGAGCGTCTTGAAGATTGAGATCCGTGATTTTTTTGTCCAAAATATTTTGAACTTCTTGAATAAAAAGAATGCTTGGACTATCATTCGAAATGAATTCAATTTTCTTCTCTAAATCAGCAATCGATGCGGTTTTAGGAATTTCTAACACTCC
>JBOFUD010000536.1:0-5486 GCA_051652385.1 Flavobacterium sp. | reverse complement strand
TCTTTGCCGAATTGGCCTCTTTGGTTTCTTTATTAATTGGAATTTACATAGCCGTAAAATTTTCGGCCATCATGAGTTCCATAATTTCTGGAATGGTACAATGGAATCCCACTACCATAAAAACAGTTTCTTTTGTGCTCACTTTTATTGTGGTAGTGATTGCTATTTATATGCTTGGGAAATTTTTTACCGGTCTGGCCAATTTTGCTTATTTGGGATGGATCAACAAATTGGGTGGAGGATTGTTTAGAGTGCTAAAAACGATATTGATCATCAGTATCTTTTTGACTGTTTTCGAAAAAATTAATTATGATAATTTCTTAGCCAAAAAGGAAACGTTAGATAAATCGCTATTCTTTAATCCGATTCAAAAAACGGCCGACTTTATTTTTCCTTCTTTAGAAAAGCTATACGAGAAAGCGAAAAAATAAGGTTTTGATGTTTAAATTATAAAGAACCAGCACTGTGAAGAGATTCAATAATGCTGGTTTTTTTATAAAAAAAAGACTTGCTTGTTTACACCTTATCAGCGTTTTTCTAAATGTCATTAAACTTTATAAGTTTAATTTTATACCCATCTTACCCAGAATTTGATCAGGTACTTCATGTTGTTTTGCTATGTATCCACACCCAAAAGCGTCATTTTGACACAAAAAAAATCGTCTCAAAATAAATTGAGACGATTTTTATTATAAATTATTGAAGAGACTATCTAGTTCCCCCAGCCCACCATACATCTTCAGTATAAACATATTTTCCATCACCAAAAGCCGCTTTTACATTTGGGTTGGCTGATACATCTGAATTTCCGTAACCAAAACGTTTTGGGAAAAGTTCAGGATTTGGGTGTACTAATGGAATTAAATCTGCATTACCAAGTGCTTTAAGACGTCTAATGTCATTATAAGCCTCAATTCCTTCATTTTCATAGAAAGAAATATGTTTTTCAACCATAATTTTCTTTAATAAATCGTTTCCAGTCAAATTAGGAATTGTTGCAATATAAGTATCTGCTTGAGCAGTAGTGAATTTTACAAATTGATCTTTTAAATATGCTGCTTTGATAGCTAGTTTTAAGGTCGCTAATGCATTCGCATCTTGATTTAATCTTGCTTGAGCCTCGGCTTTTAAGAACAACAATTCATGATAACTCATTAAGTAAATTGGATTCTTTTCGCTGATCAAAGCCGAAATAGAGTAAAAGCCTTGTAAGTCCGCCTCGGTAGTATTGGAGTTATTAAAAGGTTTTACGGCGCCGTTTTTCTTTGTGAACATTCCCTCTGAACGAGCATCAGTAACACCATTGGCGACTACTCTGTCGTAAAAACTTTTAGACACTGCTAAAGCTTTTCTGTCTAATTCAAAACGAGCATATGGATTGGGTACCAAAGCATTTACAAGTTTGAATTCTTCGGTAGCATTTCCAAATGAAGCATCTACATAGTTAATTACCGCTTGATAATTTGGTTTTTTCAATGACAAACGCATGGTATATCTTGCCAATAAAGCATTTGCTGCTTTTTTCCATTTGGCTGTACTACCAGCATAAATTAAATCCTGAGTACCTAAGCCAGCATAAGAAGAAGTTTTATTTAAATTAGCAATACCATCATTTAATTTATTAAAAACTTCTAAATAAATAACCTCTTGTTTGTCTAATTTTGGCTGCATATTCACTTTAGAATTTAACGCTTCACTATGAGGAACATCCCCAAATAAATCAGTTAAAATGGCTAAATTGTAGGCATACAAAATCTGAGCAATTCCCAACGTTGTAACATTTCCTGCCTCGGTACCTCCAGTAGAACATTTTTCGATAATTCCTTTTAATGTTTTTAACTGAATATAGCTATTATTCCATGAATTATTGTAAGTTGAGGCCAGTTGCGGTTCACCATTTCTTCTTTGTGCATTGAACATTTGACCAAAACAACCCGCGTTTAATTCTGTATAAACTCCAGCATAAAACGAGTTGTCTGAACCTGTTATGCTGAATGCCGAAGCTGTCATAACATCAGTTATTACCAAACGCGAAGGTACGTTTGTGGGGTTGTTTAAATTACTATTTATCTCATCCATTTTATCATCCGAACAAGATTGAAGTAAAAACAAAGCCATAAAAAAGGCAAAAGTGTTTTTTATATTTTTCATAATTATAAATTTTTTTTAAGAGTTTGCCAACTGTATCGCCTTATTTCTTATCAAGCTGCTTTGTGCCTGAAAAGTGTTTAAGGCGATTTTGTCGGTGCTGCTTTTTAAATTAAAATGTAAGGTTCAATGAGCAACCAATACTCTTAGTTTGTGGTATAGACAAACGTTCGAAACCTCCTCCCATATTGTTATTACCTTGAGATGCTTCGGGGTCAATATTTGGTAATTCAGACCACAAAAGAAGGTTTCTGGCAAAAACACTAGCTTTTAAATCTACCAAGTTGTTTAGTAAATTAGGGAAAGTATATCCTAAATTGATTTCTCTTAATTTAACAAAACTTGCATCGTAAACATAAGCTTCAGTGATGCTATTTAATCGGTTGTAAAGATCTTGATGTCCATTAGGGTTTGTAGCGCCTCCTAAAATTTTTGAGTTTGGCGTTCCATCTGCTTTAACGCCTGGATATATAGATTCTTGATTTCTATTTGCTGTACTAGCATCAACACCATAAAGTTGCATCAACGCATTGGTTCCACTATACATTTTTCCACCATTTTTCCAATCAAAAGTTGCTCCTAACGACACTCTTTTGTAGGTAAATGTAGTTGAACCACCCAAAGTAAACTTAGGAGCAACTTCGCCTAAAGCTTTAGCTTCTCCAATTATAGGTAAGCCTTTAGCGTCTATCATCACATTACCAGCAGCATCTCTTTTGAAACTCTCTCCATATACCACAGGAAATCTACTTCCAACACTGGCACGAATTTGAGGGGTAACAAAACCTCCTAAAAAGATACTTTCTACTCCTGGAGCCAATTCATCTACGTAAGAATCTACTTGAGTATAGTTAATGTTGAATGTCCAATCAAAATCTTGTGTTTTTATTGGGTTAACGAACAATACAACTTCATGGCCGTTTGTATGTATTTTACCTCCATTAGTTACATAAGAAGAAGATCCTGTTGATCCCGCTAATGGAACTGAAAAAATCTGATCTTTCACATTTTGTCTCGAGTAGGTATATTCAATGCCTAAACGATTATTTAAAAATTTAAAGTCTACCCCAAACTCATACGAACGGGTGTTTTGAGCTTTCAAATTTGGATCGTACAATACTGTGTTTGGTATAAATGAACTTACATCACCAATTGGATATTGAATAGGTGTTCCTGTCCAGAAACCACCACCATAACCGGGCTTTAGATAAAAATCTTCTAGATAAGTTCCTGCTTGTCCCACTTCAGCAATAGATCCTCTGAATTTTGCATAAGAAAAAATATTTGATTCTTTAACAAAATCAAGCTCAGACAATACAAAAGATAAAGATGCAGAAGGATAAACAAAATCTCTATTACCTCTAGGCATTGTAGATACATAATCTTTACGAATGGTTCCGTTTAGGAACAAAATGCTTTTGTATGATAATTCCGTGCTTCCAAAGAAACCAACATTACGTTGTTGTGATCTCATTTCTGAAGAAGTAACTACTCTAGCATTTGCAATTGTTGGAAAACCACCAAAATTCAATCCTGTCCCATAGTCACTATAGCTTTTGTTGTTTTTATGATTGTATTCGTTACCTGCTAGTAGATTTAAATTAAAATCACTTAAGAAGTCCATTGAATAGTTGATGGTAAACAAAGAGTTAATGACATCAGAAGTAATACCATATAAACTTACATTACTACTGTTACCAGTTAAATCATGCCTACTTCCATATTCATTGATGTCTCTATAATTAGTAGTGTATGAATCAATACCCACTTGGTATTTAAAGCTTAAATTTTTACTACCATCTGTGCTTATAACCGGAGAATATTGAATATTGGTATTTCCGTAAATTCTATTTGTCTTTTCGCTATATTCATTATTTTCAGCTGCCCAATAAGGATTGTTGAATACATTTGGTCTGTAATACACTTGATCATAAGGATTTATAGCAGATTCATAACCTGTTCCTTTTAGATCATAACTTCTTGGTGCTCCAAAAACACCTGCAAGAACGGCATCATTTGCGGATGGTGCTTTAGAAATTTTAGTTTGCACATAATTGAAAGAAACACCTGTTTTCCATTCGTTATTCAATTTTGTTTCAGTTACTGCCTTTACCGTATAACGATTCATTCCTGTACCTGGCATAAATCCATTTTGATTAGATGAACCCATACCGAAAGAATAATTTGTTTTTTCTAAGGCTTGACTAATATTGATAGAATTGTTAACGGTTACTCCAGTCAAAAAGTAATCACCTATATTATTATATGAGTTTGGAGCTATCCAAGGATCTAGTCCCGCTTTTGCTCTTTGTGGTACATAATATTTACCAGGCCTCAAAACACCTCCATTTAGGGCATTCGAAACATTTCCGCCATAAGTAGCGTCATTTGATAAATCTGAAATTTTAGGTCCCCAACTCAATGAAGCTGTTGGATTATAACCACTTTGTGTGCCTTGAGCGTATAAATCTTGTGTCTTTGGCGTTTTAGAAAGAGTTTCAAAACTAGTAGAATTATTATAAGAAACAACTGGTTTTCCTCCTTTAGCCAGTCCTTTGCCGCTTTTGGTAGTAATAATAATAACACCATTGGAAGCTCTAATACCATAAATAGCAGCTGCAGCTTGACCTTTTAATACAGAAATAGATTCAATATCTGTTGGATCTATATCAACTGCACGATTTGCAGAGTCAGTACCTGTTACGCTATTCCCAGTTGAATAATCCGCTGTTGAAGATACTGGCATACCATCAATTACATATAAAGGCGTGTTGTTTCCAGTGAATGATCTAGCGCCACGAATTACGATTTGTGATGATGCACCTGGGGCACCACTTGAAGGTGTGATTTGTACACCTGCTAGTTTTCCTTGCAATGCGCCTGCTAAACTATTATTAGAAGCTTTGTTCAAATCGGCAGTTTTAATTTCTTGAACTGCATAACCCACAGCTTTTGAACTACGCTTTATTCCGAAAGCTGTCACTACTACCTCTTCTAACTTTTCGGCGTCGTTGCTTTCTAATTTCACATTCATTTTACCTGAAGCATCTACTGCCTTAGATATATCTTTCATTCCAACAAAAGAGAAAATTAAAATGTCTCCTTGTTTGGCTTTAATAGCATAGCTTCCATCGAAACTACTTTGAGTTCCGTTTTTAGTTCCCTTTACCATTACGTTCACTCCAGGAATTGGACCACTTGCGTCCGATACCACTCCCGATACGGTCTTCACTTGAGCGGAGACCAATTGCATTGACAAAGCCAACAGCAATGAAAAAACCCATTTGAATTTTGTTCGCATAAATTTGATTTTTGATTTAGTTATGCGACAAAAATGA
>JBOFUD010000535.1:0-48813 GCA_051652385.1 Flavobacterium sp. | reverse complement strand
CGCCATCACCAAATTCATTTTTTCTTCCAACTTCTATATTCCTAGTTCCATCTTCTGCAAAAACTCCTGTTTTTATAACCACATTCTGTTTTAGAACTTTCTGGAGCCTCAACAGCCCCTCAATGTTACTTTTAACCGTTGCGTGGGACATTATATGGTCCATTTCCTCTTATGGCAAAAACATTACCAATTCTGTAAATTCTGGTCATTGCCAAATATTTATACCCGTAATAAGTGGTGGTATAAAATGATAATGATTCTTTTTTCATCCACTCTGGAATCATGTAAGCTATTGATACATTACCAACTTGCTTAGATTCTACTATCCCTTGATTCCCACTTTGTAACCCAGCGGCCCTCATATCTAACACTAAGAAATGCGCGGCTAAATACAAAAATATTAAGGTAAATTGAGCGTCTGTCGCACTGATATTTGTGTTAAAAACAATCCCGGCTTCAGCAAAAGCAGACTCAATATCTGCATCTAAAATGTAATTACTGACATCATCAGTCTTTAAACACCAATTTGCAGTGGTGGTCGGGATTGAAGTAGTCCCATCAGTTTTACAAGTGTAAAAGAGTCGGTTGGCATCATAGTAGACAACATCCCCAATGTTATAGGTATTAGCATTTGACCAAGTTGGCAAATACTTAAAGAACCTATAAAACTGAGTTTTGAAATCATCTACTGTGATGTCACTGACATTCATTATTTTTTAGTAATTTCTGGTTCTTTACTAGCTACTGGTGCAGCTTTTTTACCTGAATTTGCAGCCTTTAATTCTGCATTTTCAGCTTCTAATTTTTCAATTTTCAATTGCAATTCTTTAATAGTAATTTCTTTTAGAGTTAAATCAGTGGTATCACCTGTGAAAGTTGAAGCGTCAATAATGTCTGGATAAACCATTAATTTATTTGCTTCGGCAATTGGTAGTTCCAAAAAAGATTCTTTTTTAAATTCACCTAGTGAAGTGTGAAAAGTTTTTTGGCTTTTATTATATAATTTGATAACTTCCATATTATTATTATTTATTTTGTTAATTAATCTTTGGGTTGTGGTGAAACCTTGTTAAATTAAGAGTTAGTGTTGTCAATATACAACATATTTTGAGTTCTTTTATTGAACACTTGACCAATTTGGCAATACCCAATTTGAACAAAAGAAGCGTTGTTTTGAGTACCTGAACCAAGTAAAGTAAATGGTACTGGCAAGTCAAGATACAAGCTATCTTCTTTGTTTTGGTACAAAGTATATCTGTCATAAGAAAGTGGATTATAACCAAACGCAGAGAAGCTTTTTTGAGCATAAGGCGTTGGGATAATCTTGAAATTTGGATTCATAGTAACTGTTTTGAATGCAGTCAATAAGAAATCTAATTTAGTACTTCCAGCTAATGGGAACGCATCAGAAATAAAGCTAACCAAGCCAGTATAGTCAGACATTGGGATAACAAAAGTATCTGGGAACTCAAAGATAGCGTTGTTAGTTTGATAAACAGCCATAACTGACGCAACGAAAGTATTAAGTTCAGTTGAAGTCATTGTTTTAAGCGGCTCAGTAATCAACGAAGTATTAACTGTAACTGAAGCATTATTCAACAAACCAGTGTAACCAAGTGATCTAATACCATACATCGCAACATTTTGTTGGAACTGTTCGTGGTTCAAAGACAAGGTGCTTAATTTGTCTTGCAACAAATCAAAACTACCGGCTAAGGAAGCTTGCATATTTTGCAAGAAATTCCATTCAATTTGTTTAGCCCAAAATGTACGAGGGGTTGTAACTTTATCATAACCGTGGTCAACCTGTTTAAATTGGCCATTAGTATTATTTACAGAGATCAAACCATCTTCCGGATCAGAAGCTAAGTTGAAACTTTTGAAAGTAGTCAATGAATCATAGTAAGGTGAAATGCCCGGTCTAACTGGTACAAAAGCACTAACATCTTCTCTGAAAACTCTTTGCTCAATAACTTCTTTGGCAACTTGTCCTAAAGTACTAACATCAATTTTGAAACCTAAATCAGAGCCAGTGTCATTTTTGAAGCTATTTGTATAGCTATCCAAACCAATGATACCGCCAACTGAGTTTTTAATAGAAGTGCGCAAGCCTACTGGAACATCACGGACCAATTCTTGTTTTTTTCTGTTAAACATGTCCACACTATACGCGTAGCCATATCCGCCCGTAGCTAGCGAGTGAATCGCGCTAGAAACATTATTTTGGGTCGATTCTTTAATTTGTAAGTCCATATTATGTTGAAATTTGAGTTATTATAATTGAGCAATAAGTGGTTCTAAAATTAGTACTTTGATAATGTCACCTGAAGCGGCAGCTTTATCAAGTGCTAGACCAACAATTTTGTTAGTACCAGCGGAAGTAATGACCTTATCCCCAGTCGCTACAATCTCTAATTTTGCACCTCTTACAATAGCTGCACCGGCTTCCATATACATCTCAACACCTGCTAAAGCAATTTGAACCAAATCGCCTGCAATTGGAGAGTTATCAACTGGGTCATAAGTAATGAATCCAAAAATAGCATCTGTTGCAGCTGCTTTTTCCACTTCAATTACTGGGCTTGTGCCATCTACAATCTTAACTGCTGTAGCAGCACCAAAGGCGGCTACTGAAGTTGAAAGGATTTTTACTGATTGTCTGTTAGTGTTAGTACCTTGAGCAATTTGACCTTTGATGACATTGGTAAATGCTTGGTTTAAATTTAAAGTCCCGTTAGTAGGCATATTTGTTTAAATTGAATGTTAATAATTATTTGTCAAACATTTCTCTCGCCAATGCTGACGGGCTTAAATATCCAACGCTTTTAGACTCATTAGCAAAGCTATTTCTAGCATCACCAATTGGGGTAGAAGAGTTTTTCTTTTTAGAGTTTTCTTTAACTTCCTCTTTTTCTTCTTTGTCATCATTTTTTTTAGAATTTTCAACATCACCTTCTTCATCTTCTGCATTTTTCTTAGCCTCTTTTTCTTCTTTCTCATCTTCAGCATTCTTTTTTTCTTTTGCTTTTTCTTCTTCATCTTCTGCATTTTTCTTAGCTGCTACAGAATTTTTCCAGCAATTCTCTAAATCACCATATGCTACCAATTCTCCATTAATCATGCGACCTTTATCATTTTTCATCTCATCCATTTTTTTATCTTCGTCATAAGCTTGATCATTAGCTTTAGACTTTTTAGAATTGCTAAATTTTAAGCCAATTACATCGAGTGCTTTTTCTAGTGCTGTGAAAGCATTTGATTCAGACTTAACTCCATTTTTAATATCCATAATTTCAATTTTAGGTTCGTTGCTATTTTTAATAATTTTAGAATCCTCATAACGCGGGCTTGAGACAATAGCAAATTCATCTGCTCTCACTCTTTTTATTTCCGAATTATATGGCCCATTGATGTATGTTCCACCACCTTCTGCTTCTAAAACAGTGTAGGCACATGAAACAAAACCCATCATTCTCCAGCTATTAATTGCTGCTTCATTAAACAGAACAAAGTCTGCATAATAATCACAATCTGCTTCAATAAATTTACCATCTTTGGTTGTAAAACCTTCTTTATTACAGAAAACCTTAACTACTGTTCCAACAATTCGTGGATCACCTTTCTTTAATTCATCATATACATGCCCAATAGTGACATTTGCACCGATGAAGGTATTAGCGATGTCTTCTATGTAGGTGTTAATTAAAACGTTTTCTTCTTTATAAACCGCAACACCTTTGTATAAAAATTTCGCGGTAAAAGTTTGAGGCTCAAATCCTTTACTCATAAGAAATTAAAATATTTTAATATTTGATGTTGACTTTTAGTTTTGTTTCCCTTAAGGTTTCTTGTGTTTAGTAGGAAGCTCTGGGGAAACAAGCCTAAAAAGGCAAATTAAAATATTTTAAAAGCGCAATTCGCGCCATCGGTATTTTTTTGCCAATATTTTCCAAACTTACTATTTTTTAGAACTTTGTCAATCAATAATAATATTTTTTATGAAAAACAAACTAATTTGGATCACTTTTGCACTTTTTCTGTCCTCAAACTCACTTGCTAATGCTGCTGAAAGAACTATTTCTTCTGTTATAAAAGCTATGGCTGATGGAGCTGATCTTGCTTCTGAATTAAAAAAGCCGCCAGTTTTCCCAAATGAAGAATTTTCCTTTATCAAAAAAGATATTGATAATGAAGTTGCCTTATATGCTGTTGGCAGTTATGACTACCCAACTTACAACAATATCACTATCATTTATGTTAAAATCGAAAAAGATAGATTTTATGCTGTTGGTCAAAAACTACCTAAAGGTAAATATAAATTTACCGGTATCACCTCCCTCTCTTTTGATAATAGCATTTATGATGCTCTAATGTTTGAAAGGGTCAAATAACTCACTTACCCAATTTATTGCGTTCCCTAGAATCATCCCCATAAAGATCAAGCGTTGGTTTTTGTGGTGGTGGTTCTGCTAAATCTACCTTTGCTTTTGGATCTAACGGGAACGGCGTTAAACCACTCGCATTACTTAACTCAATAAAAGTATCTTTACCAATCAACCCCCTGTCATACATACGAATGTAGCCATCCAATTTGGTGGATTTTAAATCCTGTTCTTCTTTAGATCCTAAAATGCGTAGCGGATGGAATTTTACATCCAAACCCACCGGGTAAGAACCAAATTTCACCTGAAACAAAATCTTAACAATCTCAATCAAATTAAACACTGATGGTGTTCTAATCGTACTTTCAATCATCCCAATATAGTTCTCCTGACCATCTTCGCCATTATTGAATGATGGTGATGAGATACCATAGGTTTTCGTTAATGGCATTCTGGTACTCGCGCCAAGCTCAATTCGATTCTGCTCTCTGAGCTCCGGCAATCCCGCAAAACTTGTTTGTTTTTGCACATAGTCATCCTCAGTATCAATCGCCATACCATTATTGATGCCTTTTAGCATATTGGCTGTAGCAGCTTTTGCATAAAGGGTATTCATCCCCTCTGGCCCGTCCATTGCCATTGCATCATTCATTCCGGCGAATTTAAAGACATCAATCTTTGCTTGGTCGATGTAATTTGAAGTCAAATTGTTCAACTCATAATAATTTGCGATTGGGTCAATCATATTTTCTAGCAAACTCATCCCCCACCCGCGCAATTGCAATCGGATCATTGATGGCGCTTCTTTGCCAAAAACTTTGATTACTCGTGTTTTATGGAGTTTGACCCCCCAGTAGGTGTATGGACACGGATTGGTATCATCTTCAATATATGGCTTATCCTCACCATATTTGCTGACTGACACAGTGTTTAATTCCCATAAATCTGCCGCGTAGAAATTGACTTTGTCCCCTTTCTTCAGATTGTCAACCTTAAATTCTAACCGTGGGTCTTCTGGATCCCCATTGGCTTTGATAACTTCAATAATTATTCCCGCGCCACCAAATAGCCTTGCCCATTTTTCGGCTTGGTTATATGTCTGCATTACTGCTTGGTATTGCAACTCTTTTTGAATATCCTTAATTTTTCCATCACCATACTCTGCATCATCCGCGCTAACAATTATCCCGCCACGGAATGCATCATCCACGGGTGCATCAATCATCGCAGCCACAACCCCTACATTCTTATAAAAATAAGACAATAAAGTTTTCTGATTTGAGATAAGTAATGGATTGGCCGCGGCGCGAAGTACTACTTCTTGATTTTTGGAAATACCTTGAACTTGTGGAAAAACACCATTTAGATTAGTGTTATTCAAATTGACATTATCCCACATTCCATTTTTCTTGGTTTTAGAAGGTATATTATTTTTGATCTGGATGAGATTGCCTCTACTGTCCTTTATTTGTGTCTTCATTTTTCACTTCTGTGTTAATTTCAACTAATTTTAAAAGCATCTTTTTTCCATTCTTGTTAACAATTAATTGGTTACCTAACTCTAAGAGCTCTAATACCTTCGCAATTGATCCAAGCTGGTCTTCAGTGATTCCATCAATAATGGTCGTATTTTCGATATGAATTGCCATAAATTAAATTTTTGGTTGATTAATAATTCTTTGTCCTTGTTTGGCTCTTGCAATATCTGCCATTGTAGTTTTTGGTCGGCTGATATACTCAGACAAAGCGTAGCGTAAAGCATCAATAAGGTGATCAAAGCCACTTTCAAATTCTGGTAAAATAATACCAGTTTTATCTATCTTATGCTTGAAATTAGTAAATTCCTCGATTGTTTTCACACATCGCGGGTGGATCACTACTTTATCAAAATTTCGGATATATTCTACACCAGATTCAATGTACCCTTTTGCTTTTTGTCTGTCAAGTGGGTCGAGAGAAACTGTTGTTTTCTTAACTGAAAATATCTTGTACTTTTGATTTTGCAACAGTTTTATAATGTCCGGCCGCGAACTGTCCCCATAAATTTTCCAATTCTTTGACTCCGGCACTGTTTGAAATAAACCATCAATTGCATTAAGCTCTGTGCCAGTTTCCCACGCTTCGTAGTCAATGTAAAGTTTTCCATCTTTGATAAAACACCTGATAAGGGTCGTTGGGTCTATAGTGCCCCAATCAGCGCCAAAGAAAATCCGTTTGTGATACATCTCACTGACTGGCGGCGTAATGAATGGGTCAACAACCCATTTATCTTTAAACACTTGCAGATCACTTCTGCTTTTTGGTTGGCCCAGCCAAATATTTTTGTACTCTTCCGGCTTCAACTCTTTACTCGCCATCATCTCCGCATACAGCTCCGTCCCTTCAAAAAATGGGTTGTCCACATAATTGACTTCGACTGAGATCATATATCTTGACCAAAACTCCCCCTCACCTAGTGGCTGATCATTGTCATTTTTTCTTGATTCCCAGATTGTAAAATTGCTTGGTATTGATTCTGGATCAGTTAAGAGTCTGCCTTTCTCATATTTCTGGTTTTCTTCCCAGAATGGAAAATTAATCTTACCAAATTTTTGATGAGTCGGGTCGGTATCTTCATTAGGGTTATACGAGATCCAAATCTCAGAATCTTTGTTTCTAATGGTTGGAATCAATATATCCCAAATCTTCCCGGAAATACCTTGGGCTTCTTCTACCCAGCAAATATCCACATCATGCAAAGATTTTACTTCACTGATATTATTTCTGAGTCCCTTGAAAATAAAATTAGAACCATTAGCCGTGCGAATTGTAGCGGCTGTAACATCAAAAAGTTTATACACTCCCATCTGTTCAGCACAGTCAGTAAGAAGTGAATGCACTGAGTCAGCAATTGAATTTTGAAGCTCCCTTGTGCAAAGGATGGTCAATGGCTTAGTAATAGCCCTGACATTCAAGCCCCGTGCAATAGACCCACTTTTGGCGGAGCCACGCCCTCCTCTGGCAACTTTGAAGCGGGCTTTCTTGTCTAGTAAGAAATGAAGTTTGTTTGGTAATTCTATATTAACTTCTTGTACTGCCATCTATGTAAATTTAATTCCAGATATGGTCAACTCGACTCCTTTTTTATGGGCCAAAAAACAAATAATATTATTCTCTAATGACTGGTCCACCCCTTGTTTAAACCAATAGCTCATCTGTTCTGGTGATTTGCCTAAATATTCTGCAAACTCTTTAGCAGTATACCCTTGCTCTTTGAGGACTTTTGTTACTTCATAAGAGTTGTTTTTGCGGGATGGCCCTGCTCCACCTTTCAAGCTTTTTTCTGATAAGCCTGCTCCACCTTTCAAGCTTTTTTCTGATAGCCCTGCCGACTGTGGCTTTTCTCTTTGGGTTGATGGTTGTAGCTTCTTTGGCATGTTAAGTCTGGTAAGTTAAAAAATTAGGAAAAAATAAACAGGCTATAGGAAATCAAACAAAAAAGCTCACAGAGCTAGTAAAACCGCGAACTGGCATAAACTTTTCTTATCTCATATAAAGTGAGGATCTAAAAAGAATGCTTATTTTTTATGTCATTTTTTCAAGTAAAAGCAACTAGAGGCTACAACCACATATCTCGACAGCCTATAAATTAATAATTGTATAATTCGCATTATGTAAAATAAGAACAGCCTTTTATCTCTTTAAGCCTTATGTGCTGTAGCTTCCTGCCCTTTTATATTAATCTGTATTGCAATTGGTTGATTACCTTGTTTGCTGTCGCTCACCTTATCTTCACCCATTAGTTTTAAGCTCATCCCCATCGCATCAGCCCACGCGCGCCTGTCTGGGTCAGTGGCTACCTTGTGCAACGTTTCAAAGAGTTCATCCTTGCGTGGTCGCCCCATCTTACCCTTTTGTGAAATAAATTTAGCATAATAAGCACGCGCGCTATCTTCTTGTGCCTGCTCCGCCAAAAACTGGCTGCCCTGCTCTTTAATCTGTTTTACTGTCTCAATAAAATTTTTTGTCATTTTTAATCTTTGATTCGTTTTGACTGCTCCAGCATATCTTTAACGCGGTCAAATAGGCTGCAATCAAGCGCATCACGCGCCGCATAGTATCTAAATGCGACAACCTCACCTTTGTCGCGGCAGCGGGAATAATGCTTTTGAGTCAACCCAAGCAATTTTGCCATCTGAAAATATTTTAAACCAAATTCTTGTCTTAGTTTTTCTACTTTTTCGATGGGCACGCGCTCTAGTCGTGGTCGTCTAAAATACCCGTTGTTGTATGTCCAATCTGACATTGCATTCTTATTTGTAGTTTTTCAAATGTCCTCTTTTTTGGCAGTTTAGCAGACATTTGTCAATAAATAAAAATATTTTTATTTTTTATCAATAAATATCTTGACAATTAAAATCTAGGTTTTCAAGCATTTTTTTAATTTAAATACCTCTTTTTTCATTGAATAAATCTTTGTAAATAATGTTAATTTATTTTTAAATTATTTTTGCTTAAATCCCCTAAAGCCTTTATCTATATGGTTCAAAGCCCTATAAAATATTTTGCAAATGGCTATTGACAATTGATAATTGATCGTTTAATATATACTTCATAATCAAATTGATTGATTATCCTTTATTAATAAAAATATGTAATTTTTATGAAAACTTTCAAAGAACTCGAAGAAGAAATAAATCAGCCAGATTATTCTGAACTGAAAATTGTTTTAGTGTTAGCCATCTTTTTAATAATCTTAATTGTAGTTTACTATGTTTGAAGAAGAATACACACCTTGCGCTCAAGATATTATTTCTAATTATTAACCTTTAAATAAAAATATTTTTATGAACAAAATCACAACTCAAGAAAAAGAAGACGCAATTAAATATCTTAAAAGTGTCATTAAACCGACCTCTGAACTAATAGTTAATATTGCTTCTGTATCAGCAAGCGGGATGACAAGAAAAATGGATTTATTTGTAATTGGTAAAGTCAATAGAAGAGAATATAAAAAGGATTCGACAGAATCAAAAATTGTTGCTCGTTACGAGCTAATAAAACTCAATTGGTATTTAAAAAAAGCAGGTTTTGAGAAATTAGATAAAAACAACCAAATCATTGTTAATGGTTGTGGAATGGATATGGTATTCTCCTTAACTTACGGCATCAAATGTGCTCTATTCGGGTATAATAAAGGCATTAATAACCAACAATATAAATTAATTTAATTATTAACCTTTAAAAAACTAAAAATATGACAAAAGAACAAAACGAACAAATCTTAAATAATCAAATTTCTGAATTACAAGCCCTATTTTGCCCATATGGTTGGCTTGATTTACAAGCTGCTCTAACCACTGCTTTAGAAGTTGAGGAGGATGCAGATTGGATTCACGAGCAAATAACACAATTTCAAAATGATTGTGGTGGCAGTTTAGAAGATATTGACCCTGTCTACATTGTTTATGATGCTATTCTGCAAGAAGCCCGAAATGATATTTCAGATTTAATTGATTATGATTTTCTTAATGATTTTAGTGGTTCAGGGTTAACAATTGAAGTTGCTGGAAATTTTATGGCAACTTCTTTTGACTATTCTCAAGAAGCAATTGCAGAATTAACCCAAAAACTTTTGGATGCAAGAATCACAATGGATGAATTAAGCACTAAAACTAAATGGTTTTTAGAACAATTAGAAATCAAAATTGAACAATAAATCTATGAAAAACAAACATACTTGCGTTCACGGGCACAAATCAAAGTATCAATGCAATTTAGCATTCCTCATTGTCGAAATGGCGGAAGAGCTAGAAGCCTTGCTCGGTGTATCTTCACTTGGCGAAGTTCACGAAGATATGAACAACAAAGTTGAAGCTTTACTTCTTCAACTTGAAGGCTCTAAAACCAAAACAGAATTTAACAAACTCTTTAATAACTCAAACTTTTAAAAATTATGTCAAATTTTAAAATAAAATGGTCATTTAGTTCTCCAATAACCTCTTGCAAAGTAATTGACTGCTTAGGGGCTAGGAGTTTAACAATAATCAACTTCTATGTGAATAACAAAAAAGTTGATTGTTATTCACAAATGGTTTGCTTCAATTCAGAAAAAGCAGATAAAGAAACTAAAAAATATCTCAGAAAGATGTTCAAAGCATATCAAGACGCTCACTGTGAATTTGTAAGATTTTAACAACCTTTTTATCAACTCAAAATAAAATAATTATGAAAGAATTTAGAATCAGTTTGGCAGTTAAGCAGCCAATGAATTACAAAATTTACATTAAAGCCAATTCTGAGCAAGAAGCAAAGATGAAAGCTATTGAAGCTTTCCGCGATAACTCTATCGATGGCGATTTTGAAGATTGTGGTGGATCATCAGAGGAAGCCTTTAATGAAGACACTTTGGAAGGTATTGCAATTATTAACAATTAACAAACTAAAAATTATGAAAAAACAACCAAACTTAAGATACAAAACAGTTTTATATTTTTCAAAAACTGGAAACATTTTTGAAACTTATCTGACTAAGACCAAAAAAGAAGCTGGCAAAACCATAAAAGATAGAAAGCTTGAAATGAAAAACTGGGCAAAAGAAGAGCCTAAACCTAATAGCGTTGCAGGTGCTTGGGTTCTAATTTAACCAACTAAAAATAAACAATGAACAACAAACATAAAAAACATATTTTAAAGCTTTGGAGCATAACAGAACCAAAAGCCCTCGCAATCTTACTTATCCAATCTTATTGGGAAACTGAATTTAATTATAAAATCAGTCCCAGCTCAGTAAGACGATATTTAAAATCCTTTGGTGTTCAATTTAGACCTAAAGCCCCTAAACTTAATTTAAAATAAATTTATGAAACAAAAACTTCAAAATTTAGAATTTTCTTTACTTAACCCGAAACAAAAAGCGCGAGCAATTCAAACAGCAAAATTGCCAAAAAGTCTTGGTTATGCTACAGAAATAAAAAATTTGTTTATCAATCAAAATCAAGATGATGTTTCAAGCAGTTTGTGGAACTTGTTGGTAGTTCTAAAACCAAAAAAACTCATCAATAGACTATCACAAGAATTAAACTGTAATACTAACCCAGCAAATGTTCATTTTGCTTTGCTTGAATTTATCAACAATAACTCAAACTAAAAAAATTATGAGTAAGAAAGAATTTTACGGCAATGTGATAATTCGAGGTTATCACGGCAATGTGATAATTCGAGGTTATCTGATTGGATATAGTGATGGGAAGTTTTTCACTGAATCATTAATTGACGACTCAAGAAAATATTTTAGAACCGAAAATGAAGCAACTGAATTTGCCAAATCTAATTAACCTCAAACAACTAACAACTATGAAAAACAACAATCAAATTCTTGCCAACATTTTAGTTCAAATCACTGAAGGTTATCTTGACATAAGACTCAAAGCTTTAACCAAAACTTTGGAAGAATCAAACCAGGATTTAGAAGCTAAAACTCGCTTATTTAGTGAACTCGAACTAGTCAAGTCAAGGCTCGAAGATTTAAAGAAAAACCCAGAAATCAGCAAATGCTTAATTTTGGTTGAATATGTCGGCGGCTTGACCTTTTTAATAACCTCTAAATTTTAAAATTATGACAAAACACTTATCAGAAAAAACAAAAGAAGAATTAAAATCTTTTCAACAATTTTCAAAAGAATTTACGGCTAAAAATTATAATAAAACGCCTGAAAAATCTAATGAGATTTGGAAAAAAGAAGTTAGAAAATTTCTAAAAAAAGCTAACTTTTGTGTAGAAACAATGAACATAATTCTCTAATAACTTAGAAAAACATCAAAAACTAATATGACAACACTATCGGAACAATTAGACATAACAAAACAGTTTTTAAATCAAACTCAAAAGCAAATTGAAGCTAAAGAGAATGCGTTAAAGGAACTAAAAAAAATAGAAACTCAGTTAATCAAAGATCAGATTGATTTGCTCGAAGAGTTCTACAACAAAAATAAATAATTTTATGAAACTAGAATTAAATCAAACCAGATATAAAACCGAAGCAGATTTTGTGAGGGCGGCAATCGGAAATATGGTTGACTTACAAACTGCGGAGTGGAAACCTGCTATTCGCGATGATAAACTTATTTTAGAATATGGCTTAGATCATTACGAAGTGAAAGGGTTTGAACATTTAAAGCCGCATATCGCAGTATTGATTGAAATGTCAAACAAGCCCGCCTCAGCCTTTTTTCACAAAGGTTTAGAAATTACAAATTTCATAGTTCAATTAGAAAAATTGGTGGTTGAATCACCAAAAATGGAACGCCGTAAATTTTTCGTTGAACGAGTGAGAGAAAGAGTTGGTTCAAGTTTTCAAAAAGCTCAAACTGCTTTAGTGCTGTCATCATCGGCACAATAAGCAGTTTATCCTGCTCACGAGTTGAGGCGTCTAGTCTCGACCACTACAAAACGTTTAGCTAGTAGTGTTTTCGTTAATTTTAAAATTTTAATTATGAAATTTAAAATAGGTGAACAAGTCTACGACCCAAAGCACTTATCTTCTCCAATTGGTGAAATTATTGGAGTTCTTGACACAGAACTCGAAGAAAAACCAAAAGGTGGCAGATATGCTGTTATGTCCAGTAGATTTTGGTATAAAGTCAAATTCTTTCATCGTGAAAGGTGGGTAGAATCTGACTGGCTTGAAGAATCTGATTTGGAGGCTTCAAGAATCGTCTATTTGAAATAATAGAAGGCGGTCATCACCCGCTTTTAAAGCCCCTTAAACTTCACCAGTTTAAAAACACTGAAACTAAATCAATACTAAAAACACTGAAACTAAATCAATACTAAAAACACTAAAACTTCACCAGTTTAAAAACACTGAAACTAAAAATCAAATATAATGAAACTAAAAACACTGAAACTAAATCAATACTAAAAACACTGAAACTAAATCAATACTAAAACCATAATTATGCGCCAATTAACTGAAAGTGAAAAAGATACTCTTAAAAACAAGGTAGAAATCACCTACACACTCCAAAGAATAAAAAAGGATAAATCCTTAACAAAAAATACAAAAAGAGGTTTAAGAACAAAAATTCGGCAACTAAAAATCAAATCTTGAAACTAAAAATACCTTCGTCACGCAAAAAACATTTTTTACTTTGTGACAGCAAAAAACCCCGATTTTAACAAAAAACACGAAAAACACCCAAAATGTCACGCCAACTGTGACAACTGCCTGTGACTTACAGCCTCTAGGCTCCATCACTTTAAATTTTAGGTGTGACAACGCACCAACCCTACTCTCTCTACAGCTTAAGACATATGTGACAGCGGAAACCCTTGGCGCTCTAGCAAAAAACAACCCTGTCACCCCAAAAAAAAAAAACCTCTATAAGGGCTGGAAAAAGCATATTACCCCTATATTACCCTATTTTTTACTATATATCTATACTCTTTTATATAAATAGTAGTGTGACAGTAGAGACAAGGGTATCTACAGCCTTATTTTTAGGGAGTTTTAGGGGGTCACACCAGCATTGGTTTTAGCTGTGACCCCTCCGTGACAACTTTCTGAAACTAAAACCCCTTCTAACCTTACCACTTGTGGCTTCTGACCACCAAAAACTCATCAAATTTCTGTCACACTTGGAATTTGAGACATCAATATCTAAATGTTTTCTATTGCTTTTAAACATTTTTTATTGTAATTTACAATTTTTTATAACCTTTCCAGACACTTTATGACTATCAATACCGAAGATAAAATTTTAAATACCTCCCAAGCAGCCAAGATAATCGGTTGCAGCCCTATAACCTTGCGGAGATATGCTGAAACTAAAATCATCCCAGCCACTAAAATAGCTGGACGCTGGCGTTTCTCAAAAGAAAACTTATTGGCAAAATTGAAATCTAACGCTTAAAAATATCTCGCCGTACAAAATATCAATCTTAAATGGAAAGTATCCATCCGACTATGACAGAATCAAACATTAAGAATCGCAGCGGTCAGTCTATAACCAAACAGGAAACAAGGCTTACTGAAACTCAGAAGCACACCCTAATTCGATATTGCGAAAAATACAGCGAAGCTAATTTGGCAATAATCAAGCTCAATGGGAAAGTCCCGTTCAGTCGCAACTGGCAAAATGCAAAACCACTCTCTCCCGAAGAAGCTAAAAAAATAGCAACAACTTGGCTGGAAACTCCCGACTACCCCAACTTTGGCGTTGCTCTACCCCACGACTTAATGGTGGTTGATGTTGACCCAAGAAACTTCAAACGAGGTATTGATTCACTTCAACAACTTTCCGAAGATTGTAAAATAGACATCACAAATAGATGCCAATTTAAAATTCTCACTGGCGGCGGCGGTTTCCACCTTTACTTCAAACTGCCAGCCCCCTACAAAGGCAAAATCCCTCTTCACTTAAAATCTTACGCTGGAATAGAATTTAAATCTCACGGGGGGCAGGTGGTAATCGCTGGCTCTATTCACCCAGAAACTGACAAAATCTACGAAGAAACACTCGATTCACTCGGCGCGACCCACATTGGCTTTGCGCCACAGTCGCTTTTGGAATTACTTGAAAGCAATTTTACCCAAAATATTCAAGAAAATTCTGAAGGAAAAAGCCACGGAAATCAATCATATCAAGGTCGCGCCGAATTTAAGAATAGCTCAATTGATATAAGAAAATGCCAACAGCACTTAAGCAATTTCCCACCTTCCATCGAAGGTCAACAGGGGGATGCCACACTCTTTAAGGCTGCTTGCCTTGGCAAAGATTATGGCCTATCACCAAAAACCTTTTATCCGCTATTGGTGGAGTACAACCTGAACAGTCAGCCGCAGTGGTCAGAGGAAGAACTCAAAATAAAAATGTTAAATGCCTACGGCTATGGTAAAAAAGAAGCTGGCGAAAAATCTATCAAAAAAGACTTTGAAGCGTTGCTGAGTGAAGAAGACAGACCAAGGGCTAAAAAGCAACCGTCCGAAAAAAGCGTACAGTTGGAATCTCAAAATGATGAAATAGAAGAAAATCAAGGATGGATTGGTGACCTCGACCGCAATAAAGCTAAAAAGGTGACTGCCAACTATAAAAATGCTATCTTGCTTTTAGAGAACATGGCAGTGTTTAAAAGATCTTTAGCTATCAACACCTTCAACAACAAATTAGTCTATCGCCACCCTCTTGTTTGGCACCAAGAATACGCCATCGGAATTAAAGACTTTCCTAAAAATGGAAAACCGGTTGATGATGACGAAATTTTTATGATCAAACGCTACATTCTTGACAACCAAGAAATTGATTTTCAGCGCAATATTCTCCAAGAAGCCATAAGGTCTGTGGCACTTTACAACCAGTTTCATCCGGTGAAAGAATACTTAAATGCTTTGAAGTGGGATGGTGTAAAACGAATTGGCACTTGGTTAATTGACTATATGGGGGTGGAGGACAACCTTTACACCCGTTCAGTTGGTAAAAAATTCTTACTTGCGGCGGTGACGCGCATTTTTGAACCCGGCCATAAATTTGATACAATGCTGGTGTTAGAAGGTCAGATTCAAGGTGAAGGCAAGTCCACATCACTCAATGCGTTAAGCCAAGGGTGGTTTATTGACAACATTTCAGACTTTACCAACAAAGACACATTATTGGCTTGTCATAATGGCGTATGGATTGCAGAATGTTCAGAGCTTGACTTTATGTCAAAGACAGAAATCACCGCGCAAAAAGCCTTTAACTCGCGCCAAATTGATTCTTTCCGCGCGCCGTATGACCGTTTCGTAAAAGAATATCCACGGCAATTTGTAATGGTTGGAACAACTAATCAGTTCCAATATCTACGGGATGAGACTGGCAACAGACGCTATTGGTCAGTGAGAACTCATAAGATCAATCAGCCAAAACTAAAAGCAGATTCTGATCAGCTTTGGGCGGAGGCGGTGCAACTTTACCGCGCCAGAACAGATGTAGTGTATATGACCGAGAAAGAAGAAATAGATCTTGAGCGCAAAGCGCAAGACAAACGCGTTCAAATTGATTCTTGGGAAGAAGTCATTGGCGACTGGTTAAACAACGAGCCAACCGATTCAGATGTAGAAAAGAAAATCTGGCACGCTGGCAATTACACCTACAGCATCTTGTGGGAACACGCACTCGGGCGAAATCCGGGTAATTTCCCGCGCCAAGAACAAAATCGAATTGGTGCCATTATGCGAAAACTTGGTTATGAGTATAAACAATACCGCGTTGGTGGCGGTCAACGTGAAAGGGGGTTTGTAAAATGTTAAATTTCAATTTACATCAAAACCCTGAATTGTGGGAGAAAATATGCTCTTCTTAAAACGCAAAAAAGATCAAATTTTGTCAATTGCAATACCAGATAGTGACGAAAAAATATTAATAAAAATTGTTCACATTGGAAAAAATGCCGTGCTTGTCGGGTGTGATACACCTATAGCCTATAAGGTTTCACGGGTTGAAGTGCAATTAAAAACAACAATAAATAAAATAATGCAATAAAACGCTTGCATATTAAAAATGTTTTCAGTAGTATTATCTCCAGTTTAGTAAAAACCAAAAAACAAATTAGGAGTTTGAAACGTTTAGTTTCTTACGACCTGTAGCTCCTAATTTGTTTTTTTTAATTCCGGGATTTAAAAAAATGATCATAAATACCAAGACTGGAAAATGGGTAAATCCAAAAGATTTAATCTTAACTGGGGTATTGACCAGAACACCTAAACCTCAGATTATTGAAGATGAATTTACTTTTACTGCCAATGTTGGGATTGTTTCTATTGGTTACCGTGATTTTGCAAAATTAGAGCAAGAGTTTAAAAATCAAGGGAAGCAAGAATCTTTATTTATTTTATTAAAAGCTCGCAGAACATCAGAATTTCAACATAATGAAAATTGGAGATAGGGAATGAGTTTTATTAAAGCGTTTTTTAGAAAAGAATATTTTATCGTTTTTTCTACCGATCAATCAAAATATTGTTGGAGAGTGGTAAATAAAAAGATTTTTACTTCATTGCCAGAGTTAATTGATGCACTTGCAAAATCTTTGGAAGAGCAAGGCAAAACTAATGTTGCTCTAATTAAAATTAAAAGAGTTTAGCAGAATCCCGCAAGGGCTAGATCGTTTGATCGAAAATTATTAACTTAAAATTTAAAACTATTATGACGAGATTTGTAAAAGCAAGAATTAAAGCAAGGGGCGAATTCCTAGCTAATGTTTTGCTTAATGACGAGGGAGAAGTTGAAGGTTTTGATAGCTTGATTAAAACTGATGATATTGAAGAAGATGATATTGAACTTTTAGAGATAATTGAAGAATATTAAATTAAAATCAGATGTTTAAAGAATATTTAGCGGAGCTACTGGGATTCTCGGTGGCAGACTAAGTTAATCCTCGAAAGGGGTCAATCCTCGGATTTCTTCTCCCTTGGAATATAGTGTAAGTCCTTAGTCAATGCCGCTTTAAAAGCTAATATGGGGAAGTGAGAGCAATAGCTAATAATTTGATCTTAGGGTCAAATTACTAAGGAGCAGTGGTCGCAAAGTGCGTTTAGCCGCATATCTTTACGCTGGTTCGATTCCAGCCTTCCCCGCCAAACTTTTTCCCACAATTATAGTGGGGTGTAACTTAAATTAGGAATTATGAAAACGACAAATTTTGAGATTAGCAAAAAATTGGCAGAGATTGGGTTTAAAGAAACCTCTCTTATTGGTCACTTTTTAGATAATGAAGGTAATTCAGCAGGAACTTGGATTATTGCTGATGGAATAAGAGAGGGATATGAATTTGATTGCTATGCTTATGATTTAGAAACAATCTTAGAAGCTTTGCCAGAATTTTTTAAAGATTATCAAGATGATGAGTGCAACCTTAAATTATCTAAAAATAGTATTTGGTATGAAAACGAATTTGGAAGTCTTGCTTGGCTTTGTAGTTATGAGGTTGTGAAGATTGATAAAGAAGAAAAAGAATCACTAGCAGATTGTGCTGCACGCTTGCTCATAAAACTTTTTGAGGCGGGAATTATTAACTTTAACAACTAAAAGAAATGAAAATATTAATACCAATATTACTTTTTTTAAATACCGACTCTCACTACTTTCAGACTAAACACGACAAACAAGTGTCTCATTTTGAAGCACTAATTTTATCAACTTATATTTTAAATAAATAAAATGATCACAATCTTTGAAGCCATAATTAACAACAATTTAGAACGTGTAAAATTTCTAATTGAGAAAAAGTATGCGAATGCTAAGGATTTAGAACCAGATTCTTTTATCGGTAAAGAAGCAAATATTTACCCACGTGCAAACCCAAAAACTGCATTAGAATTAGCAGAGTGGTTAAAAAGGGGTGAGATTGTTGATTTTTTGAGAATACAGTAGATAATAGATTTAAAAAATAGCAAAAATTAGTCAAACCAGTTAAAATAAGAAAATGACCGCAAAACTTGTCTTTCAGAATCAAAGATTTTATTTCATAGGGGATTCATCAAACCGTGAAAAATTAAAACAATCAGGCTTTAAATGGGATCAGGACTTAAAGCTTTGGTTCACGGAAGACAAGTTTAAAGCACTTTTATTCTGCGAGAAATTTGATTTTGAGTATGATTGCCACGCGGAAATGGAGTTACTGCCATTAAAATTAAATTACAAAAAATCTTCTCAATCTAACAGAATTGAAGGCTTACAGACTAACAACCTACAGGACTTTCAAAGCTTTTCAGTAAACCAAATCTCAAAAAGAAATCAAAACTTTCTGCTCGCTGATGAACAAGGACTTGGTAAAACGGTGCAAATTGCCGGAGTGATTAATGAATTAAGTAAATCAAGGAAACATTGGGATCAATGTTCAAAAGAGGAATTGATTACTATTGTTATTTTAAGTCCTTCAACTTTGAAATTGAATTGGAGAAAAGAATTAGAGAAATGGTTAAATAAACCTTGGCATATAGGGGTTATATCTGGTGAAAATGGAATGTGTAATTTCTCTTTTAGTTCTTTCCCATTTAGAATTATAATTCTGAATTATGACATTCTCTCACCAGCAAATTTAGCATCCCTAAGACCCTTACAACCAGATCTTCTAATACTAGATGAAGCTCATTACTTAAAGAACAAGGACAGCCAAAGAACCCAGAAAATCCTCTTAGCAAAAGATGCGCTGATCAAATATTGCAAAAAAACTATCGCGCTTACTGGCACACCAATTACCAAACATCCAGTTGATATTTTTCCAATCTGCGCGGCGTTATGCCCAGAGTCGATTGCGCCGTACAATACCTACTGGAAATTTGCTGAAAAATTCTGCAATGTGGTTACTAAAGTTTTTGGCAAAGAAATTGTTGGCAGCAAAAATGAAGAAGAGCTTGCATTGCGCCTCAGATCAACTTTTATGATCCGCAGGGAGAAAAAAGATGTCTTGAAGCAGTTACCACCAAAACAGTATCAAATCATCACTTTGGCTCAAAACAAAGATACCAAAGTGGTAGTTAGAAAAGAAACATTATTGCCAAAAGATGAGATTGAAATGGCAATTCAAAAACAAGAAGTAAAAGCCGTCGGGCATTTGGCTACCATTCGCAAAGAACTTGCACTTGCCAAATTGCCAGAGTGCATAAAATTCATTGAAGATGAATTAGAAAGTGTTGATAAAATTGTGGTATTTGCCTGGCATAAAGAGGTGATCAAAATTTTGCAAAGTCATTTTACCAATAGAAAAGATATGCTTTTCCCAGCAGTAATTACCGGTGAAACTTGTGTGAATGAGCGCCAGATAGCAGTCAATAATTTCCAAAATAAACCAGAGTGCAAACTTTTCATTGGCAACATTCAAGCCGCCGGAGTTGGTATCACTCTTACTGCTGCATCAAGAATAATTTTTATAGAATCTAGTTGGCTTCCATCCGAAATTGATCAAGCTATTGATCGATGTCATCGAATTGGGCAAAATGATAATGTTTTGGCACAATTTCTGGTTGTGGAAGAAAGCATAGATGCCCGCGTACTTGGCACAGTCGTGTCTCGTATGAAAAATATTAACAAAATTATATAAAAAAGATTATGTCATTAGAGAATGCAATTTTAGAACTAGCTAAGGTGATGAACCGAGTAGCTGATGGTTTGAACCCAGCAAATTATGTGGAAAGTCCACTTAAATCTTTGAAGGAGAAAGGTTTTGAATTCAACCAGATTCAGCCAGAATGCGCGGAGGAAATCCCAAGTCTTCAAGGAAAAAATTACGAGGGAATTGTCAAAGAAGAAAAACCTAAAAGAACTCGTGCTAAAAAAGATACCGTTGAAGTAGTCTTAAGTCCTGCAACAGTTATTGTAGAAGCAACGGAACCTAACCCTCCAGAGGATATTAAACAAGAGATTGAATTTACCCTAGAAGATTGCCTTGATACCTTGAGAGCTTATTTGGCTAAACACAAAGATTATGCTTCCAGCCAAGCGCTCTTACAACATTTTAATGTTGAAATCCTCGGGGATTTGCCAGAATCAAAATTCAAAGAGTTTATTGAATTGGCTAATAAAGGCAAATTTGGAGCGAAATAATGACAAAAAATAAAAAAGTTCACAGTGAAGCACCAAAATTGCACAGTAGCCTTGGGGCATCTTCCGCCTATCGGTGGATGGAATGCCCAGCGTCAGTAAGATTTTTGGCAGAAAATCCAATCAAAAATAGGGATTCTGCTTTTGCTGATGAAGGCACTGCTGCTCACGAATTGTCGGAAATGATTTTAAATTCAGTATTAGGAAAATCTACCAATCCTTACTGGGATTTTAATGAACTATTAGGGAAAAAATTAGGCCCTAAAAGAGACATCGAAGTTACCAAAGAAATGATGGAAAATGTAATGATATATATTGATGAGATTGCAGAAGAAGAATCAACTTCTGATTACAAAGAAGTATTCATTGAGTCTAAAATTGATCTCTCATTCATCCATCCAGAAATGTTTGGCACCAATGATGCTATCATTGTTAGACCATATGATAAAATCACAGTCTATGATTTGAAATATGGTGCTGGCGTTCCGGTTGAAGTGGAAAATAATGCTCAAATGATGTATTATGCACTCGGCGCGGCGCACAAATTCAAGAATGACTTTAAAGAAGTTGAAATGGTGGTTGTTCAGCCACGCTGTGAACATCCAGATGGGCCAGTAAGAAGAACCACAATTTCAATGGCAGAACTTTTAGCCTTCGGTGAAGAGCTAAAAAAAGCTGTTGTAAGAACTCTTGATCCAGACGCAGAATTTAAATCGGGGAAACATTGCAGATTTTGCAATGCAAAGCCGATCTGCCCGAAGTTGAGAGAAGATAATTTTGCCATTGCAAAAGCAGATTTTGCTAATGACAAAGTTTTACTACCAGCACCTAATATGCTTACCGAAGACGAATTGGTAAAAGTTTTAGAGGCTGCGTCTACTATTTCCGATTGGGCAAAATCGATTGCAGAATATGCACACGAACGCGCCTTGAGAGGGGATAGAATACCCGGTTACAAATTGGTTCAAAAGAAAGGCCACAGAAAATGGAAAAACATTGAGCATGCAACAGCCCAAATTATTGATGCACTGCTTTTAGATGTAAATGATCCGGAAGATTTGGCTAAAATTTCTACTGAGCCTAATTTGTTATCACCCGCCCAGATTGAGAAAAAATTGAAGGTGGATAAGAATTTGATTGCTTCTCTAACTGAAAGCCCAGATTTAGGCACAAGTTTGGTTAAGGATTCAAATAAAAAATCAGCTATTGAAGTCACTTCCGACTTCGAGGCTATCAACTAAAAATAGAAAAAAATTATGACAACTATCTTAAAAGCGCGTTATGACGCAATCAAAAATAAAGTATTTACTGGTGCAGTTCGTTTGAGCTTCCCAAATCTTTATGAAACAGCCAAAGACACTTTAGGAAAAGACACTGGAAAATATACACTTTCCATGATGATTCCAAAGGAAGACAAACTTTGCTATGAAGCCCTAGAAGCTGCAATTGATCACGTTCTTCAAGAAAAGTTCAATGGTAAAGCTCCAAAAGGTTTAAGATTGCCAATCAAAGATGGGGATGCTGAAGCTGAAAGAACTGGCCGTGATGAAACAAAAGGCTGCTGGGTTGTGAGCGCTGGAAGCCCAAACCAACCGGGTGTTGTTGATCAATATGCTAAAGATATTCTAACTAAAGAAGAAAGAGATGCTTTAGAAAGGAAAGCACAAGTTGATCCGGTTGCAGCTAAAAAACTAGAAGATGTTAGTGATCTAACTGACAAAGACGTTTATGCTGGTTGCTGGGTTCGTGTTACTCTTAACGCTTTCGAATGGGGCTTGAACAAGAAAAATCCGGGTGGCGTTGGTATTTCTTTCTCACTTCAAAACGTCCAAAAAGTTAGAGATGATGAATCTTTCTCTGGCCGTGTCAAAGCATCTAAAGAATTTGAATCAATTGAATCTGAAGAAGACGATTCAGATGAAGAAGCTCAATTGGCTCGTTTAACTGGGGCTAAAAGATAATGACCAAGAAAGTCATATTCATAGATTTTGAAACAAGGAGCACAGTTGACCTCAAATCTTCTGGCACTTTTGTTTATTCAGAATCTCCATCGACAGATATTCTTTGTATGGTATGGGCAGATTGGGATGATGCGCCTAAGCTGTTCGTGCCAGAAACCTTCCGCCCTAGTCTGATTAATAAACAGACTTCGCGCGAAGATATGATCAAAGAGTTTGAAGAATTGTTAAGTGATAAAGAATGTATCTTTGTCGCTCACAATGCTTTCTTTGAAAAATGTATCTGGCAAAATGTAATGGTCAAAAAATACGGGATGCCAAAAATTGCTAATGACAGGTGGCGATGCTCGGCTGCCGTTGCAGCTTCTTTTGCACTGCCAAGAGCATTGTCAAATGTCGGCACAGCGTTAAACCTGAAGCAACAAAAGGATGACGATGGCCACAAAGTTATGATGGCACTATCAAAACCAAGGAAAGAAACAAAATTAAATAAAAGCCCGTTCCATACTCAAGCGAGCGCGCCACATTATTTTGAGAAGCTCTATGATTATTGTATTCAAGATACTTTAACTGAGCGCGAGCTTTGGAAGACTCTGCGCCCACTTTCTGGCACGGAACTAGATGTGTGGCTACTTGATCAGAAAATAAATATGCGTGGTGTTAATGTTGACTTCAAACTAGCCCAAGCAGCAAGTGAAATGTCAGACTTAGAAGATGCTTATTTGAATGAAAGAATTTATGGAATCACCAAAGGTGAAATCACCAGAGCGACAAACGTTGGACAGATTTTAGCTTTTGTCAATACTAGACTAGAAAACCTAATTGAAGATGTTTCCGCGGGAACAATCCGGACACTCTTATCAAAACCAGAGGTCCAAGCAGACTCGTTATTAAAAGAAGTTTTAGAAATCCGCCAATCCGTTGGTAAAACCAGTGTAAAAAAATATGCAACAGTTCTCAATTCTATTTGTTCAGATGGTCGTCTTAGGGACCTACTTATGTATCATGGTGCTTCTACCGGCCGCTGGACTGGTAAGCTTGTTCAGATGCAAAATTTGCCGAGAGGTGCTTTCAAAAATGAAGCAGAGCAAGAAGAAGCGATTGCCTTGATCAAAAATTTTGATATTGAAGCCTTGCGCGCACGGTACAAAAATGTTAAAGATGTTTTAAGCTCTTGCATCCGTGGCATAATTGTGCCAAGTGGAAACCACCAGCTTTATGTGGCAGACTATGCATCAATTGAAGCTCGGGTTTTATTTTGGCTCGCGGGTCACGAAGAAGGTGTTAGGATGTATGAAGAAAACCAAGATTTGTATATTGATATGGCTTGCAAAATTTATGATAAAAAGCCAGAAGAAATTACCAAAGATTTACGCGCACTCGGTAAGCAAGCCATTCTTGGCTGTGGATATGGTATGGGTGCCAAAAAATTCCAAGAAACTTGTGCCAATTACAATATGGATGTTAGTTTTGATCTTGCAGAATTAGCCAAAACTACTTACCGCGAAATTCATTCCCCAGTGGTTAATTTATGGGGGGAGGTAGAAAGAGCAGCAATTCAAGCGGTAAAAACTGGTGAAGTTGTTCACTGTGGTAAAGTTTCTTGGGCAAAAGTTGGCAAATTCTTACATTGCAGATTACCAAGTGGGCGTTTGCTTTCATATTACAAGCCAAGAATTTCCCCGGTGATTACGCCGTGGGGTTCTGAAACAGATAAGTTATATTTCTGGGGTGAAAATTCCGTAACCAGAAAATTCACCGAAGAAGGCACTTACGGCGGACGACTGGTTGAGAATATTACCCAAGCAGTTGCGCGCGATTTAATGGCTGAAGCAATGCTTCGTTGTGAAGAAGCAGGGTTTAAAATTTTGTTATCTGTTCACGATGAATTGATTGCTGAAAGTGCAATAGAGCCAAAAAGAGAAAAAGATCGTATTAAATGCTTTGGTATGGGCACACTTTTTTATATTACAAATTTAGACTACTTTATTGATTTATTAACGACAAAACCAGAATGGGCGAAAGGCTGCCCAATTGCAGCAGAAGGCTGGACTGGTTTTAGATATAGGAAATAACAAATTATGGAAAAAATATCAGACCCAATAAATTCCCCATCTCACTACAAACAAGGCAAAATCGAAGTTTTTGATTTCATTGAAGATCAGAAATTAGATTTTGCGGAGGGCTGCGTAGTCAAGTATGTAGCTCGTCATCGTCATAAAGGCAAGCCGCTTGAAGATTTACAGAAAGCAGCTTGGTATTTAAATAAATTAATTGAAAAGGAGAAAAATGGGACTAATTGACTTACTCAGAAAAGAAATGCTTTTTCAAGAAGCAGAAAAAATTATAAAATTTTTAGAAGAAAATAATCTTTTAGAAAAAACTGAAAAAGCTATTGAGGAAATAATTAATGAAATGGCAGAAGAAGGAGCGTATGAGGTTAGAGAATCATCTGAAGCAGAAATGGAAAGGCTGACACAAGAAAAAGATGATGAAATTGATGAATTAATACTAGAAATTGAAGACTTAAAAGAAGAACTAAAACAATTCAAAAAAATATGAATAACATTTTAGCACTAGATTTAGGCACCCAAACTGGTTTTGCCCTTAGTTTTTCAGAAGATGAAGAAGCCATAAAAGTTGTTGGCGGCTCAATTTCTTTTAAGCCAGCGAAGTATGATGGCGCTGGGATGCGCTATTTGAAATTTGCCAAATGGCTGGATCAAGTAATTTTGGAACACCCAATCAAAGCAGTTTATTATGAAGCGGTCAGAAAACACATTGGGGTTGATGCCGCGCACGTTTATGGAGGGTTAATGGCTACTCTCTGCACTTGGTGTGAAAAACATAAAATCCCGTATGGTGGCGTTCCGGTTGGCACTATCAAAAAACACGCTACCGGAAAAGGCAATGCTTCTAAAGACGAAGTAATATTAGCAATGTCAAAAGCTGGCCATAATCCAGTTGATGATAACCACGCCGATGCTTTAGCTTTGCTAGGGTTTATAATCTCAAAAGGGGGTCAGTTATGAATATTCTTAATAATTTATATCATCAAGTAATTTTAGACAAGATTGAGGGTTTAATTGTGTGGAACCAGCGAAGTAAAGCCCCCCAACATATAATCCGGGCTTACTTTGAATACCTATGTAATTTAAGAAAAAGGGTGAATGTAATAGCAAATATGGTGCCAAAAGATGTTTCAATAAAAGAAACAAACTTGACGGAGATTATGGCTGAATTAAGCAAACAACAACAAATCGCGAGGGAATTATGATAAAATACTACAAAAAGAAAGGAACTGAAAAAGCTACACATAAAATTGAACAAGAGTTTTCTGAAATAGCATTCAACGACAAATTCTCAACTTTTGCATCTAGGATTGTTTTTTCTAGTTTAGATGGGCAAGAAAGAAGAGTAATTGGTTGGCAGGATTTTATTAGTAGTATTTTGTCAGATAATAATCTTGAAGAAGATATAGAAAATGGCTGTAACCATCCCGAAATATTTAAAGGACAATATGGTTGCAGCTATGGAAAATGCAATGAAAAATCTATGAACGATACCAACCTATCATTTACAGGAAAATTGCATTTTGGAGAGAAAGTTGATAGAGCGTTAGAGGAGTTGAAAACCAGATTATATGAATATGGTCGCCCTCAAGATTATGGTTTTACATTAGAGAAAATGAATAACTGTTTTTATTACAGAATAAGGCATCTTCTTGAAGAAGCGCAAAATCTTGTTAATGCAATTGAAGCTTTAAGGGCTGAAGTTATTATTAAAGGTGGTGGGTTTTTGGGAGGCGGTTCTAAATTTGTGCCAATGGGTGAGGAGAAAAAGGAATGGAAATGTGAGACTTTATGGGAAAATCCTAAGAGTAAAAGCATATGGAAAGATGCCAACGATCTGCCAAAATTCAACAAAGCAGTTGGAAACCCAGAAGTCGTGATTAAATTCAAAGATGGGAATGTTAGATTTGGAGTTCTTAAAGCTAATAGGTTTTTTGATATTCAACAAACTTACCATTTCAAGGGTTGTAATATTGATAAGTATTGTTTATTGAGTGATTGGGTTAAGAGATTGGAGGGGAAATAATGGGAATAATGCTGACATTAGAAATTGTAATGAGAATTATAATTTATGCTTTGGCTGGCTGGATTGGTTTTTGTGGGGCGCAGATTGGATTTACAGAAACTTTTAAAAGACTAGCAAAATTAAATAAACCAACTAAGGGGAAATAATGACAAATAAATTACCAAATTCTTTAGAAATAGAAATAAATAAATTTCTTGAAGGGTTTAATCCACAACATCTAATATTTACTGAGGAAGGTTTGAAAGAAGTGGAGAATCATTATAACAGACTAAAAGACGAAGATGTAAATTTATTTAATATCAAACACTACCTAGCAATGGCAATAACAACTAATAATTTAAATAAATTAGAAAATGACTAAAGAACTTAAAGCGTGGGAAAAGGCAACCCAAGAATTAGCGGATGCTTTTGTAAAGAAATATTACGGAGATAATGCTTCGGATGTTTATTGGACTGATTATGATGATAAGGTCGGTGGAATATTAGTAGTTAATGATGATTTTTGGGATATTGGCGAGATAGTTGATGCGTTGAGATATAAGTGCAAACCAAAAGATTTATTCAAATGGAAGGGATTAAAGTTAAAAGTTGGATTAAACGGCAAGAAATATCCTGTAAGTCTAAGAAACTACGCACTTTATGGTGATGATATGTTAGAACTTGAGAAAAAAATAAATAAAAAAGATATTGAAAAACTTACAAAAGAATTTGAGAAAGAAATTAAAAAATTTAAAGCGAGTGATTTATGGTAAAGAAAATAGAACTTTGGAACTTAGATCAGACAATAATTAGTTTTGTACTACCAAGATTAAAAGCATTTAAGAAGATGAAGCGGTGCGGTCATCCGGCTTCTTTGTCTAGTCAGGAAGAGTGGGAAGGTATTTTAGATAAAATGATTTTTGCATTTATTGAATATAAAAAAGAGTTTATTTATAAAAAGATGACTACGGAAGAATTTAGGGATTATGAAAATAAAATCAAAGAAGGATTTGAATTATTTGGTAAATATCTAAGAGGTTTGTGGGATTAATAAACAAAAAATAAATTTACAAATAAAAAATATAAATTATATATAAAGTTTGGCAATTTCGTGAGATGAGAGATTTTAAAGTCCCTCACCCCACCACGCAGCCAATTGCGTGATAATCTTTAAGATTTAGCTATTGCCATTTCCTTTAGAGTTATTTTTTAAAAGCAATTCTAGTTTTAAATTAGAATTTTCAGCTGCAAGGACTTTTTGACCTTCGGACAAAATCAAAGCTCTAGTAGCGTTATTTTCGCTTAAACTAAGGGCTTTTAACTCACAACAACACTCAGCTAATTTAGCTTCTAAATCGCATTTGTTTTTTAGAGCTTCTAATTGAGTTTGGTGGAAACCTTTTAAAGTTTCTTTTTCTAAAGAAAAAATTTGCTTAGTTAAGTTATGCTCAGTATCACAGATTTTTTCACGAGTTTTACAACCTTCTTCACGAATAGAAAATCCATTGTCTTTGATGGCAATAAGATTAGAAGCGGCAGTTGTATTAACTAACTCACGAATTTCACCACTGATAATTGCAGTTTGAAGCCTTCCTTCAGCATCACCTCTTGAAGATTCAGATCTGGCGTCAGAGATGTCTTTACTAAGATCGTGTCCAACTCTTGAAGTTTCGCGAATATTATCACGAGCAGAATCAGAAGTTTCTTTGATTGCAGCAATTCCATTACGATTAGATGCTTCCATTGCGTCTCTTGCCGCATCAGAAGTTTCTTTAATAGCATCGCGAACTCCGCTACCAATTTGATTATGAAGATTGCCTTGTAAGATAAGATCGTTTTGACAGTTGTCATAACGAGGTAGACAGTGGGTAGTATCCATATAAAATATGATTAAATTATTAAAAAAATCATAAGTCATTGGCTACTTATAAAAGTAAGTGTATGGAATTTTAAATCATTAGCAAGTTATTTTTGCATAAAAATATTAGATAGGTTTAAACTTCCTTTTGCCATTTTCCAAAAGGTAAAATCCAATCATCATTCGGTTGCCTTTTGGTTTTCTTGATATATGAACCCAAGAACCTTCATTAAATAATTGATCCACGACAATTCCAGCTTTTTTAATTTCCCTCACAATCTCTTCTGGTGTCCCAAATTTAGGGCAAACAAAATCGCACGCTAAACCCTGTAAATGTTGTGAAGTGTCTTTTGATCCAACTGCATCATTAACTTGCTTACAGCGATACGCAGAATTGATTTTGATTGGTTGACCCAAAAGGTCTCTAACTTCCTGCATCAAATCTGCCGTAGAAGAAAGATTTTTAAGAACAATAGGATCGGTTGTGTGATTATCAATTCTTAAACGGACAGCTGTTTCAGAAACAAAAAAATCTTCGTGTTGGAAGTTTTTGCGGGTTAATGATTGCATATTATTCTGAAAAAATCATATAAAATATTAAGCCAATCATGGCTATTGCTAAGTAAATCATTCTTTATTGATTCCCCAGAGTATTAAAATTGCAAAAAAGATCGCAACTGCCAGAGCTGAAAGATAGAACCATAAATCACTCATTTACAAACCTCCTGCACTTTTTCAATTTTACAAGTGTGATAAAAAACCTCATTGTGATTGACTATTTGCTCAATAAATGGCTTAGAAATATTGGAAGCTTTTAGTGCTTTTTTATCATCACAGGTTGCCCTTATTGGCTTATCAATAACGCAGTGGTTATCTACGGGAATAATTTTAGTTCTACAATGCGTCAATAAGCTCAATAATGTCAAGAGAACGATTTTTTTCTTCGACTTCTTTATATTTGATGACAATTTTTTCATTAGTAATAAAAATTTCTTTTTGTTGATCGGCGACTTTTAATAATTCACTTGTGCAATTTACTTCACATTGCAAAGTTTCTTTCTCATATTTCCACTTCGCAACTTTCCACGCTGCGACTGTAGCCAATAAGATACAAATTGCAATAATCCCTAGCCCAAGTTTAGACATATCTTGCAAATAATTAAAGTGAATAAAAAGCCAGAGGTTAATGCTAAAATTTCTTTATCTATTTTACGCATTTTTTTTCCTTCTAAAAAATTCACTAGCTACAACACCAGCAAATCCAAAGCAAGATAGCCACATACTATCTATCAAGTCAATTGCTAAAATATATTTTTCTTTACAAAGTAAAATAGCTAAAGTAGTTATAGTAGCTATAATAGCTGATAAAAGTGTAGCTAAAAAACCAAGTCGTTTTGAACTTAAATGTCCATCGGAATCTTGCAAGAATTCACTAATCATAAATTATAATTTATTGAAAAATTAACCCCATATTCAAGCCCCTGTTCTTTGTTTGGGGTGAGGAGTGAAGCATTAAAATTAAAGTCTTTATTGTAAAGATAAGTAGTTCCAAAGCCGCTTAGTATTGAATATTGTTCGGTTTTGCCTAAAAATTTATCACGATAAAGACTCTTTTCCACTCCTGCGTTTGTGAGAAAAACATAAGGAATGAATCTGTTTAACTGATAACCCAAAGTCAAGGTATCGGCTGTTATTTTTGTTTTACTTTCAAAAGTCAGTCCGTTCCTCTTAACATTTTCACTGTTTGATTGATTAACCAGTCTATTTGTTATTACACTGATAACCAGAGGTTTGTAAGCGTAATTATACCCATAATTAAGGCTAGGCTTGCCAAAGCTATTATTATATTCGTAATCATCATTTATGTTTAAATAATTGATAGACGCTCCTATTTGGAATCCTGCGTAAACTGGACATCCAGTGAACAAAATAAGAATGAAAATAAATTTACTTTTTATTTTCAAAATATTCCTCTATTGAGTTTTTAACTATTACACAAATATTTTTTGCATTATCATTCACTGTGCCTGTGCAATGAGCATCAATTCTTTTTATTTCATTTGTTAAACTGGCAACGGCATTATCAAGAGCAACTGTGAAATCCTTTCTAATATTAGAAAGCTCTTCTTTAGCTGTAAATTTGATTGCAGACTTAACATAAACAAGAAATAACACAATCACTCCGAATCCTATAAATATGTTTGAAATATCACTCATAAGTTTTGCATTGCGGTTGAAGCTAAATTATCTAAAAGTAAATTACCACCATTTATTGAGCAAGTATTTATTGAGTTTTTAGCAAATGATAAAGTAAAAATATAAACTAAATTTCGTTTCCAGTCCTTGACCATAACATAGCTAATTTCTGATAGTTCTAAATTAGTTGACTTAACAATTTCTTTAAGAACATTTGGAGTATAATAATCACCAAGATTTTGAGGATCTGGGCAATTAGGATCTCCATTTGTAATTTCACATCTAACAATTACTCCACTATCTCTATTATTTAAGAAGTCATAATCATCATATCCTAGAGAATAATCTTTTAGGTAGGCTGGGTTTGAATATCTAACAGAAACAGGGCAATGGTCTTTATTCTTTCCAATACAACCAACAACATCATTAAAAGTTAATTTCTTTTTGCTCAGACTTGCTCTAGTGTCTTCGATAGTTGACCAAGAAACAAAACTATTAGTTCCGCATTCTTTGACAATATCACCAATCTTTTGAGAAATAATATTAGTTCTTTTTGCATCTTGGAAATATCTATTTTTCAAATAAAATTCCATAAAACACATATAAAAAATCATCAACATTACCCCCATCTTGACCAAATTGACAATGCGATGAGCCTTGCAATAACTAAAGATTTTAGGCAGTAATTCCAATAGTTCTTTTAAGGTTCCAAAGTTCATCAGCTTTTATAAAATAATTTTTTGGCTCCCAAATTCCCCAACCAAATATCAGCGGGGGTCATTTCTCGTGGGTTGCCTTTTTCAATGTGACCTAGGTTGTAGCCTTGATCTATTAAAGAAGAGCTTAAAAGCCAAGAACACCAGCCACCTTTGGGTTTCACTTTTACTCTGTCAACTACTCCATCTATTTCTGACAGTGCTGTGTTCACTTTGTCATAAGCAACGCCATAATATTCTTTTTCAAATAATCGAGCTTTAGTTTTATCAACCTCCCCCAAAGTTTCAATGTAAATTGTTGCATCAATCTTTTTAAATCTATCTATTGCATCGTTAGTTTCCATTCCACGCTCAAAATTTGCCTCAAATAGTTGTAAAGTCCAGTTGTCAGTTTCTTCATCAAACATAAAACGAGAACTCTGGCAGATATGGTCAATCAATGGGTATCTTTCTTTTATTAATCCCTTCCTAAAAAGCACCTCTCTTTTCACCCAGTAAGCTGTTTTAATCAGCATCATTAAAGGGCTGTGGTAAATATTGTGCCAGTTGGTGTGATAGGAAAAATAGAAGATGTGAAAGCTATCCTTGTCTAAAGCGTTGATTTTAGATTGTAAGTCTTGCGCATTTAAAACGGCTTTTTTGTCTTGTTTCATATATCTAAAATTACTTCTTGGATTGGTGGAAAGATATTTAGAGGTATTAAATTTAATGTTGCTAAATCTTTGCAATTTTTAATTTCTTGTTCTTTATAGGTTTTTAAAAGTTTATTTGAAACTCCAATATCTTTCGCTGGTTCATAAAATTTTATCCACTCTGCAACAGGAATTTTTGGTTCAAAAACTATTTGACCATTTATGTCAGGGTAAATTAAAGCTGCCTTACCTAATCCAACGGCAGCATTAAATTGCCCGCTAATTGTTTGATTAAAATAATCACCAGCGATAGGAATTAAAAAAGTATGTCCATTGACTACTTTAAGGAGTTGAGCATTGGTATAAGCTACTTCTAGCTGCTCAATCTTTTGCTCTTTCGCTTCTTTCAAAAGTTGTTCCGCGGTTTTTGCTTGTTTCTGCGCTTGGCTTTTATAGTCTGACTGAGAAAATACTAACTCGGCGAAGGCTAAATCTGCAACTTGCTTTGCTTCCAAATAAACATCTTCGAGTTCTTTGTTTTGCAAATTGACTGCATTGAAAGCTTGTTGGTAATTTTGATTATTTATTTGATTTTGTGTGATAACTGCTTGCTCGTAATCCTCGTCTGTTTCGTAATCTTCTCTATTAACTTGGGTCTCATAATCTGCAAAGATAGGTTCTGGTGTAGTTGTTGGAATTGTGGGTTCTGTAATTGTAAAACCTCTTTCTTCTAGTTTGTTTGTCCATTCTTTTCTTAAGTTTAACACGCAGATATTAACCCTGCTTTTGACAATTTCAGTTTTTTGCTCAAAAGGAAAATCACATCCGTTTAAATTATCAACCCAATCTTGAGGATTGGATATTTCACTTCCGAGTATTTTTAATTGAAGTATCTCTAAGGCTAGTTCCATATTTATGTTTGTAAAAAAATTGAAAATGTGCCACCAAATAATGTGCCGGTGCTAAGACTTCCGCCTGAAGATTGATGAACATTCACCGTTACATAATCGCCTGCGTTTAAATAATCTCCTGCCGAACAGCTCAATCCTGTTCTATCAGAAGAATTTGCATTTAAGCAAACATATCCAATTATGGTGGTATTATTCTTCCATATTAATGCCTCTCTGCTTCCTGTGCTATTGTTAGTGAAAACCATATTGGCAGATATTTGATAAAATCCTGCGGATGAGACTGTAAATACGCCGTTTGAATAAGAAATATTACCATTAGTTGTCGATGTTCCGTTCCAATAAGTCGATGTTAAATTGGTGTTTGAAGCATTGGGAATAAATTGTGCGCCATTCCCAAGCACTTTTCCGTAAGTGTAAGGAACGCTGACGATATTTTTAGAAGCGTTTAAAGCTAATGCAGTGGAAGCTGTAAGTCTTGATAGCGCAATATTCGCAGTAGTAGGATCAAGGCTAATAACTGGAGCAGTGGCTGTGTCTGCGTAAAGCAATGTTAAATTTATTTTTCCTGTCGCTTTATTAATCCCAAAAGTAAAAGCACCAGTTGAAGTTGCGGCAGTTAGTCCAGCATCACCACCACTACCACTTAACCCAGATTGCGCTTCGGTAAATGCGTGAGAAGTAGATGTTGTGTCATAATTTTGGGCTGAAATATAAGAAATTCCAGCGTTGCCAGCATCTCTGTAAGATATAACTAAACCATCGCTTGATGTGACTGGTGAACTTGATGTTATTAAACCAGTTGCTGTAATTGTTGAAGCATTAATTCCGCCTGCCGAAAAACCTCCTGAAACATCTCTTGAAACAATTGCATTTGCTGTGTTGGCAGAAGTTGCGGTTGTGTTTGCGTTTGGAAGAATACCCGTGACTTTTGTCACAAGATCAATAGTTGCGTTTGCAATCATTGATCCCAGAACTTTCAAAGCTCCAATAGTGGTTGTATTTCCAACGCTCGTAACATCGCCAACAAGGTTAGCGTTAGTGGTCACATTTCCAGCAGTTAAACCAGAAGCCACGCCAGTTAAATTAGTCGCCACGCCACTTGAAGGAGTGCCTAAAGCCCCACCATTTATTATGGGTGAGCCAGCAGTTCCGACATTAACTCCTAAAGCAGAAGCTACTCCAGTTCCTAATCCTGTAATTGATCCAACTGCTGGGGTGATTGTTGTTTGTCCAGCCGCCGTGATTAATCCCTTACCATTAACTGTAAAAGTAGTTGTTTGAGTTGCGTTTCCATAAGATCCAACATTTGTATTTACTGTAGCAAGTGTTGCACTGTTAGAATTGGTTGGAATAGATACATCGCCAGTAATTCCATTTCTAACTAAATTGCTTCCTTGTATCGCCATACTCACTCCAAGAGTTATGGATTGCGGGACACTATTAGAACCGAAGGCGTTTCCAATTAAATTGTAAGGTGGAATTTGTTGAAATTTAGCATAAGTTATTGCTTGATTGGCTATAGTTAAAGTCCCTGTATTTGCCATTGTCGCATCACCAGACACAGGAACTGAAGCGGCAAGGTTTGAGCCATTACCGACTAGAATATTCCCAAAAGTTAGGGTTGTGGTTTGTTTGCCATCTAAAGCTGTTTGAAGTCCCGTAATATTTGCGATTGCAACAGTGCCCAAATCTATACTTGGGTTGCCAGAAGCACCACTTCCATTTGAAACTGTAATTTTAGAAGAGCCAGCGACAATACTTCTTGTTTCTGCATCATTTCCGTTTTGTCTTACAATAATTCCATTCCCAGAAAGGGTGGAAATTGAGTCTAACAGATTGCCTTGGTCTTGCTTTCCTGCTAAAGCATCAAATACCGCATTTTGAGAAGGTGCAATAGTCGTTATTCCATTATTTATAGTATCAGCAACTTTTGCATCAGCGTAAGCATTTGAGGTTGTGTTTGTGGCGTTATCGCCTGTATTAGTTCCACTTGTATTTCCTAAAACTGTTAATTGAGCATCACTTACATATCTTTTATTTAAAGAATCAGGAATATCAGCGGTTGTAAGATTAACAGCTCCAGTATATCCATTAACAGAGGAAACAGCGTCAGTGTTGTCAACTTTTTGCCAAACAGTTCCATCAAATATTGCCCAGTCGCCAATTTTCCAATCAGTTATTCCATCTAGGTTTGTTGAACCAGCTACATTGACAATATAATAATATCCAGCGGTGCCAACACTTGGAGTTAAAGTTGGGGAGTTAGTTGTTGCATTCCAAACACCCTGATAGATAGCTCCACCAATCAGCCCATTAATTTGGTTCTGAACTTTTCCAAAAGCATTGAGGATTGAATCAGAAGATGAGATAGAGCCGCCAGTAATGTTTAATCCAGTTAAATCAGTTGCTCTTGTTCTACCTTCAGTGAAATATAAATTAGTATTTTCAGGAACGGCACTTGTGTCTAAAGTTTGAAAAGTCTTATCACCCCTGTAATATTGAGAGGTTGCGCCTGCTGTAATGGTTGGTTCTTTTCCAGATAAATCAGTTGTTAAATTGTCAACTTGGCTTTGTGCAATTTGAATATCTTGTTCACTTGCAGTAGTAATTTGCCCTTGTTCATTATAAGTGATAGAAGGAGTTTTAGAAGGAGAGCCTAAGGAGCCAGCAGTTATATTTATTTCATCAACTTTAGTATCTAAAACTGTTTGAGTGGCGGTGCTTATTGGCTTATCTAAATCGCTTGTATTGTCAACATTTCCTAAACCAATCTGTTCTTTTGTGGTTGCGTGGGGATTGTTTAAATCATCAATATGAGCTTGTAAAGAAGTCTCATCAGCTTTTAGGTCTAATTCAGTTTGAACTGCCTGAACTGAAGGATAAAGAGTGTTATTAACAGTTGTAAAATCAATTGCTTTATTTGCCTCGTCTTCTGGGGTGAATTCCAGTTGGTTTTGTTTTGAATTAAACATTTCCCAATCGTCAGCACTTAATAGCCCTCTTAATTTAAAAACAGAGGCAGTTGGAATATTTATAGTGTGAGTATCTCCAGCAGAAACTATGTTAAAATCATCACCATCTGTTCCAATTTCTATGAATTGATCTGGTTCTTCTAGGGTGTTAATTGATATGATAGTTCCATCACCTTTTGCACCTTGAATGCCTACATTTTGGACAATAATTTGATTCGAGGTCTGAATTACTTCAACAGTATTATTAGTTTGATTAATAATGATCTGGTTTGTTGGAGCTGATACCTGAATAATATTATTCACCAGTTATCCCCCCTTGAATAATGAAGTTCTTAACCCCCTTAAAATAATCAATTTTTGTGCTTCCGGTATCAATAATACAATCATAAAAATATCTTCCGCAAGATATTGGTGACATAACTGCTTCATCAACAATGAAATTAACAGTGCCAGCGGCTCCACCTAAAACTATTCTGCCATTCTCTGTTGACAATTCTAGGATTAATTTTGGGCACCCTTCTTCACCTTCAGAACATCCATCCGAGGTCTTAACTTGCATCTTTGCAGTGAAGCCAGTTAAATCAATAAGATTCCTGTTTTCATCATAAAAAACCGTGTTAAGGACAAAAGTTGTATTGTTGGTGCAGGTGATATTCCCACTTGGGTCCATTGATGCCATTAGAAAGTTATGTTAATTGCGTTAACTTGTTCAATAGTTGTGCAGGCGTTAATTTGATTGGTTAAATTCGCCTCTTGGAAATATCCAATGTTTCTTTTATCAATAATTAATGCGCCCAATTCTTTTAATTGAGTTTTAGTCATAACAACCAAATTGCCAGAAGTGTCTAACCAATTAATAGAAGTTCCCATTATTGCCAAAGCACTTGTGATATTATTTCCTGAAACTTGGCTGTTAGTGAAAATTGAGCCATTATATTCAATATCAGCATACATAAAAGCATCTCTTGCTGGGGTTATTTGTGCAAGTTTGAGGGCTTTAGCTTTTTGTAAAATTTCACTATCCGATCTTACGAGTTCTTGAATAATTCCATTGACAACGCACGGCGTTTGGAATAATCCATCACCAAAAATTCTTTTATATTCTGCGTCAGAAATTTCAATATTTGGCTCTGGTGCGTTTTGGTAAAGTGTGGAAGGATACTTCCCTAAAACCAAAGTTGTTTGCGAATCGTAGTTTATTTTGTATGTCATATTATTTACCTATTGCTAAAAATTGGATTGTGTATGTTTGAGTTGTTGCTGTGTAGTTATTTACCCGAAAAGTAAAATTTGTAGTAGTGTTCGCACTTATTCCACAATTACCTGCATCCGCTGTATTTGGGCTACCAATAATAACTCTGTAGCTTGCCGTTGGAAATGCGATTGGAAAATTGGCGCTTTGTGATGAGTTGTGTGCCCAACTTCCTGTTGCCGTTCCCCATTGGACAATCCAACCTCCTAACCAACTTGGAAAGGCAATATATCCACTTGCGGCAAAAGAGGCGGCAAAACCGAAGCGAAGTTTTAAAGGAGTAATAAATCTGGCATCATCACTACCCGCATCAGCTTCACCTTGAGTTGCTATTTCTGCAATACCAGCTGTTGATTCGGTGGCTGCTACAACAGGAGAATCCGGGATATTTGCTAAATCTCCGAGTAAGCCCCAATTAACCGTATCAGCTAAGGCATTGCCGAGGTTGTCATCGGTTTTAGAATAGTAGAGCTCAGTTGTACCCGGTTTTTTTACAATAGAAATTGAGGTAGTATTGTAATAAGTAGTTTCATCATCATATTCTGGAATACCTTCTTGGAACAAGTAAGCTAGTTGCGTGGTATCAATATTAAAAAGCGCTTGGATTTCTTCTTGAGGTGGTAAATTCTCTCCCGTTAAAGTAACTGAATTTAAACCATCGGTATAAGCTGCTAAAGATTGCAATACTGCAATATCATTGCTCAGTGTGCCGGAGTTAGTTCCACTTGCTAATTCTGACCCAACAACCCCATTATCACCCGCTGAACCAAATATTTTTTGATGAACTCTTACTATTCTTGCCATATCTATTATTAAATTATTTTAATTTTCCGTATTGATTATTTACTAAAAGTGTTTATAGGATTGAAATTTACAACTTTTTTGACCCCATTGTCAATTCTAATTTCCATAAACTAAAGTGCGTCCAGCGCGATCTTCACCATACCTTTTAAAACCTGTTTTCAGAGTGCCGGAGATAACATCTGTACCATATCTAACAAATCCAAAATAAGGCTCATTAAAATAGGTAATTGCTTTCACTTTTACTGCTAATGGAACAGGCAACGCATTCTTTTCTAAAATAACGCTTATTAATCCTGCGCGGTTATCAACATTAATAAAATAAGTAATGTCCATCTGATTAGCTGTTGATGCAATGACTGTGTCACCAAAAAATTGATAGAGCTGTTCATCTATTGATTTGTGGGTACACTCACTGTTGTTACTCACAATTTGAAGCTTTAATAAAATTCGGTAATCCTCATCCGTCAAAAGATTTTCTCCTGCGGTGTCTTCATAAGTTAAGAAAAATCCGGCTTTGTCTTCGCCGTATCTTTTAAAACCTCTTTGCCCAGTGCCATTTCTATCCTGCCCATATCTGACCATTCCAAAAACATTCTCTGGAATTAACCCCCCTTTATATGATCTATCAATGCCTACCCATTTTCCAATTATATCTAACTGTTTTCCAACGGCAGTATTCAAATCAAAGCCTGCGCTAACATCAAATTCAATATTATCTATGGCTAGAATGGTCGCATTGCCTTTAATTGTTGCAACAGCCTTTTCCTTGCTTGCGTACTGAATAATTAAGAGATTTGCGTAATAATTAGCTAGGTCTTCAACTGTTGCCATTATACCTCCGTAATTGCAATATTTCCTGCATCAAGAACGAATTTGTGTTGAACGCTGGTTGTGTCCAGATAATCAGTCCAAGTAACTCCATCATTTGATATAAAAACATCGAGTGGGACTGCTTGATTACCCTGCGCAATAATCGCTAGGGATGAAATATACGTCAAATTTGCAGTGTCTGCAAAAGATCCAATTTGATACACATTGTCATTTACTACCGAGCTAGAAATGAAATTTGCTATAGCTGTTAGGTCAAAAGTTTGACCAGCTCTAGTTGGTTTCAAATTAAATTTTAAATAGAGATCTTCAGCGATTGGTCTATCAAATCTGGCGGTAAAAATTTGATTTTGGATAGTTGTGATATTATAGGTAACACTGCCTTTCATATCCCCATATCCGTGTTGTGCATAGATCTGCTGAGCAATATCTGCATTGGATCCACCATCTACAATTACCCAAATTGATTTTGCTGGAATCCCATCAGCATCAGTTGCATTTGTAAAATTTTGATAGACCTTACAGTCAACAACACTCGGCAGATTACTGATATTCGCAAACATTGAATCAGCTGAACCTGTTGCGCGGATTGCATAGGACCTCGATCTTCTCAGCCTAAAAGCCGCATCAAGTTCTCCCGCCGCACCAACTGTAACCGCACTACTTGGGTTGTTAATTGAGACAACCCCTAATATTACTGATACTGGTAATGTTACTGTACTAGGTGAGCTATTCACTACTCCTAAATTCTGCGCGCGAAAACTGTAAGTGTAAGTACCCGCAGCAACCGGGCTTTGTGAAGATAGCAAAATCCATTGGGTTCCTGTGTTATCTTTAACAGTATATCCCGTTCCATTCGGTAAATCCGCACTAGCATCTAAGCCTTGCAAAGTCAACGCTCTATTAGTTACAATGGCCACATCAAGGTAGGAATAACTCGCCCCTTTCCTGATCAATCCATTTAAATAATAAAGTCGATCCTGCGCCAAACCCGCTGCGGTGTCTGGATCAAAGTCATTGTAAATACCTTGAACTAATTGCAAAATATCTTCTGCTTGTAGGGCATAGATATTCATCATTTGCCCATCAGGGCTGTTGCTATCTAAATTAATATCTAAACCATAAATTGACTCATAAGACGCAGTAAATTTCGCAATCAAATCCGCCAAACTATCAATGGTTAGACCAGAACTATTTAAAGTGCTCATATCTATGAATTAGTAATTGTGTTTTGCACATTGGTTGAAAAAATAGTGTTAATGGTATAGCTGACTGAAAAAACTCGATCAGTGAAATCCAGATTAACTTCAATTAATGCTGTGACCCCATAACAGGAAGCTATTAAATTTTTTAAAGCAGTATCTAGTCCATCCACATCCGAAGACCCAAGTCTATTGACCCAGTCGATACCCGCCTCTTGGTTGAAAAAACAATCATTCTTCCACTCAAGAATTTTAGTCTTAATATTTTGCTCAATCGCCGCTTGGTTGGTATTGTAGGAATTTAACCCTTGTCCAAAAACCCAATCGTCATTGGAATCTAATCCTCTTATTTTCATTTTAATAAAGCATCAACTTCGGTTAATAGGGTGTTTAAGCTTGTAGTCGTAGTTGAGTCGATGGGGAATAAAGTAACGCCTCCATCGGGGGTCGTTTTTAAATTTATAATAATGGCTATAAATTGATCAATCAATGTTTTTAAATTTTTTGTTGCATTCTTAATTTCCACTTTTGAATCTAAATTCACTTGTGCTTGATCAATCCCCACTACATCAATATATTTAAACTCTGCTACATCTTCACTCAGACTTAAAACTCCTCTTCTGACCTGATCAGCATCAATATAATCTAATTCTGAAGCTTCATTATTAAAATCCGCAATCGGGTTGGATAATGATCGGACCCCTACAATTGCAAAAGCATCTGTGATACTGTGCATTCTAGCAGTAGCTGGTATCTGAAATTCTCCCCCTGCTTTTTGCCAATTCTCTAAATCCCTATCGTTAAAAATTACTAAGCATTGATCTCCGGCGTTAATTGGGGAAGTGAACCCCCCTTTTGATCCTTTTAAAATAACAATCGGGCATTTAATCAGTGGTGCAATCGGCTGCGAAAAACTACCATTATATGTGTTCTGTGTCCAAGCATCCACTAATTGGATAGTAGCAGTTTGTGTCGCTGGGTCAAAAGACTCAATTGTGCCCACCCTATGACAATTTAACATGGCAAAAATTTCTTGCTTTAAAGCTGAAAAGTTGTCATCAATATTTGGCGCCGAAATTGGTACTAATTGTGATTGTGGTAACGTGCTTGTTTTTGTCATGTTATTGCTGTAAACCCATTTGCCAATTGATAACCCAACCATAATTGAAGAGTAGTGACTGTTTCTTTATCACCTGCTGCTCCAATTGATCCACTATGGTTGATCCCATACACTTTATACTGCCCATTAAATCTGGTGTCAGTTAGAGATTTTATTTCTACTAACTGCCCTAATTGAATCTGGGGTTCAAACATTATTCTGACTTCTAAAAAAGTTTCTCTGCGAAGCGGGGTACCGAGTAGCCCGGTATCTGCTTCAATGAGAAAGACTTTTCCGCCCAGAAGTTTATTGATAACTTCATTGGCTTTTAATATATTTATTTTATTCAAATCAACAAAAACATACCCAAACTGTTCCGTTAAAATATCAAAAGCATTGCCCATTGCAGTGTAACCAGTGGTAAATTCTCCATCAATAGGTGTTATAGCTCCTTTTTCAATATTTCCTTCTACAATCAACTGCTGAACTATGTCATTTAAAACATCCTGTTTCAAGGTGTTTGATCCATAAGTTTTATTTATAAAAGAGTTAAAAATGCCATATGCGCCACATATTGAGTGTAATTGTGTCACCATGTTCACTCCGCTTCGGTAAGAAAAACCTTCCATCAAATTGCCTTGAAATACCGGATAAAGATTTTTTTGGTAACCAGCCTCTAACGAAACAAACCTAAACCCCGGCGTAGATCCAAAAATTGGGATATTAAAGCGGTCTTTGACTAACCCTGCCTGAGTAGTTTCAGCCAAATTATAAATCTTGAAAGTTGCCTCATTCTTAAGCGCTCCTCCAATCGCCCTGCTTACATCAAAATCTAACTGCAAAGGATAGCTAATTTCTGTTGCGAGTTGTTTAGCTGCTTGTGTAGCCAACGGATCTTGAATTGTTAATTTATAATTCTTTTGATCTTTGCTCATGTAATTACCGGCACTGTTTTATATAGTTCTAATTCCAAAAGCTCGACTTCCGCCAAGGTCATGGTGTAAATCTGGATTCTGCCTGTGATAAAATCATTTAATAAATAAGGGTCAACTTGAGCACCCGTGGCATAACACGCCATACCAAAAGGTAGATACGCAACAAATCTTCTTAAAAAACTCGGATCAATTACTAATCCTTGCCCGTTGATGGTAATGTTGTTGTAAGTCAGCCCCCAGAACCATTGTTGCCTGTTCTCATTGTAAGAAAGAGAGAAATCAAAAGTTATGTTATCTTCAGTTGTGATTCTGAAAGCTTGTTTAAAATCATCCGAAATTTGGGTTACTAATCTCATAAAACTGATTGAAGTTGAGTATTAAAATCGACTTTAACACCTGAAGAAGTGCCTTTGTCAATTATGCTAGATTGTTGCCCCGCTGCTCTATTTTGAAATTTTGCAGCATCAAATGGCACAATTCTTGTCACCGCTTTACGGTATTCTTTCATGACCAGAACAACTTCACTTAGCCCATCTGTTTTTTCTGGTTGTGTAAATTTGAAATTTTTAATGACATAGTTAGATTTGAAACCCCAAGGTGTCTCAAAACTGATCAATTGGCGCGCATTTCTTAATGCTAAGAAATAGTTGTAGCCTTTTGCTTGATTAGTGCTAGGTGGGTTCAATCTCTTAAAAGTTTGGTACAAGTCCACGCCCGTTGTAACCGAGGAGTTTATATACCCAGAAACACTATTAGCTGTCTGCGCGTCAGTGATGGCTGCTTGCGCTAGAGACACACTATCTGACAAAGTAGGCAAATAAGCATTCAATTGAGTCAATTTTGCTGTTGCTTTTCCAAGGGTGCCAACTTTATCAATTTTTAAATACACTAATTCACCAATCTGTCCTTGAATTGTGTACATTTCTGGTTTCAACGCAATATGGTTTTGTCTTGAACTATTGTCCTCCACAAAATAATCCGTTACATCCGAATCAAATTCTGATTCTTCAATTTTGGTTATGGAAAGTTTGAATCCTGCAATACCTAGTCCTTGGACAGGCGCAACAATATACTGATTAACCAAGCTGTTGGTTACCCCTAAAGTATTGGTTATTTGATCTGCGGTTGGGATTTGATTAAACATTATTGCCCTGTTGGTTTAGAATCATACTGACTCGCTGGTTTTTGTAATATAAAATGTGTTGGAATATCTCTAGCGAATTTTTCGGCTTGCTCCCTAGTGCCCCCATTATACTCTACCTTTACATTATTAATAATTTGTGAATTGTCATTATGAATGCTTGTTGATCTAATTGCCTCAGCAATTGTAGGTAAAGGGACATTAATTTGGGCTCCTGAATCATCAAAGTTTGGTGCAATCATTTGCCCCTCTTCTTCATCATTTCCTCCTATTCTTCTAATTTTAAAAAATGAATTACCATTAAGTTTATTCCCTTTGTTCGCCCTCTTTAAATTGAGAGTATTAACCGAATGAGGACCAATGCCTTCTGCATTATGGATCATTCCATACGCCGCCCCCCCCACTCCCCCAATGGCAACTCCAAAGAGGCCCCCCAACGCGCCTATTCCCGCGCCCATAAGACCATATTTCTGGGCGGAGAGCTGCATATTCTTTATTTTTGCAGCGTTCTCTGGGATTTCTGGATGTGAGTAAGCATCAGATATTTTAGAAATTTTTGGTTCTGCCTTGCTTAATAACTTCCCAATAGTGTTCTCAAAAATAATCCGTAACTTATCTAGCGCAATTACTAATTTCTTATTAGACTCGAGAGCTTCATCACTTAAAATGGGTAAATTATACGCTTCTTGGAATTGTTTATCCGAAAAAGTTTCTGGGTTAAAAGCGTTAACTGCTCCCGGTGAAATACCTAATTGCCCAAAAAGCCCCGTCCTAATGCCGGGTGCTAAGTCTGTAGACTTAGTACGCAAAGCATCCATCAAGGCAAAAACATCTTTAGTATCTGCCGGTAAATTCAATTGAGATAGACCTTGAACTAACTCTCCTGTATATTGGTTTTGATTTAATTTTGCTTGTAAATTTACAATCTCTTGAGTTGCCCCTTCCGAACCAATGCCTCCTGCTTGGGTTAAAACATTTCGCCATCTTTGGAGACTTTGTGAGTTAATACCTTGCTGGGAGCCCGCACTTGCGATGCCTTGCGCTTGGCTGGCAGCAGCAATGCCAATGCCCACTATGCCTGTGCCTGCACCAATTGCACCTAAAGCAATTTTAGCAGTATCTTTAAAGCCGGATTGAATAGTTCCGAAGAATTTTTTGGCATCTTTGTCTCTTTCTTTTCGGCGTTTGTCTTCTTCTTTTTCTTCTTTTTTGTCTTGATTTTCTTTGATTTTTTGATTAGAGATTGCTACACGCTTTTCTCCTAATTCAAGACGCGCCATTTTAAGGCTCTCTGCTCTTACCTGTAATTCTGTTTTTTCTTTGGGGGTTTTCGCTGCTGCACTAGAAGTTGAACCAACTGATGGCCCTTTCATGCTGAAGCCTGAATCAGTGGATTTTAGTGATTTGTTTAATTTTCCGACTTCAACATTAAGAGTCTTGAACTTGCCAATAATGGCATCAATTTTCTTGCCACCATCCCCTTCAATGTTTATGTCTATGGTTAAATCATCTACGGGAGTACTCATTGATTCTTTGAATTTAAATAAATTTCATGTGCTAAATCTTGATTAAATGTTTGGTAGCCAGACATTTTAAATACCCAACTTACTGGTAATTTGGAAATTGCGTGCGGATCTCCCCCACACCATCCTTTTGAAGCTAATCGAAGACAAAGCTTGTCCATCCATGACATTTCGTCAATGATGGTTACATTGGGTCTTTCTTCACTAGTTCCAGACGCTTTGACCCTTAGAGCAGGAACGAGAAAAAAGGGGCTAAATTTTCCTTTAATGCCGCAAAAAATATGTATTGATAGTCCTCTTTGGCTTTCGGGTTATTCTCAAAAGTTGCTTGAGTTATTTTAGCATCATTGTAAGTGCAGCGTAATAGGGTCTTGAAAACTTTATCCCTAACTATTTTAGAAGAAGTCAAAAGCATAAATGCTTCTGAAGCCCCTTCAATAGCCAAAATATCACTAAAATAAATAGTCCCATCACTTTCTTCATTCTTTTTTAGGATCATATTTCTATACCCCATTAAAATATCGTGAAGACTTAATTTTCTTTCTAATAAAATTTTTGTGACTTCATCATAAAGTTCAAAGGCCTCTTCAGTTGATGAATCTTTAATATCAACTTTCGCGCCACTTGGTACATTAATAATTGCCATATTTAATTATGAAAAGTTAACTGTAGAATCAATAAATTCCAAAACATAATTAGCAATCGCTTGTTCACCATCACCTGAGACGTTTGAGCTAGTATCTGCTTGCTTATTAATATATCCAGCGGTTAAAGTATATGTTTTGCTAGAAACATTGCCCGCGCCATCACCCGAAGATTTATTAAAAACACAATCAAGTAAAACAAATCTAGTTGGGTTTTGCTCATAAGAAGCAACAAGCGCACTTAGATATTGGTCATCTGGTGAATTAGACAAAACACGGATTGTTTGATCAGCGGCGTTGCCTTCATAGTTTCTTGCAACAATACCATTTCCACCTTTACCAACTAATCTAGTTGCATTTGTTACCGGCTTACTTACTGTTGAAACGGTGCCATTAGCAAAATCTGCTAAAGTTCTGCTTGTGGCACCTTGAATAATAGTGATAGTATCATCACCTGTTAAGTTAATTTGTCTTGGCATTTTCCAATGATTTTAAGGTTAATTTATGCTTCAGCTAAAACTAAAACAAATACTTTTTGAATACCACCTGCTCTTTTAACTGCAATTTGAATAGTTGGTGCAATCCTCGCAGCCCTATCAATTTGAGATTGCTCAGCAATTGGCAAGCTATAGATATAATATCCAACCGCTTTTACACTCGCAACTAACGTTGCTGGATCTCCAAAAGTATTTGAAGAGTTCCAAGTCAGCCCAGTCGCCATAAATCCAACGCGAACACCTTGATTCAAAATTTTAATTAAATTTGCTTTGATTGAATCCATCCCTGCTTCAGTTTGTGGGATTCTAGTCGTAGTGCCTGCAAGAGTGTTAAAACCCGCAACTGCTAACGAAAATACTAACCATTGGTCTCCATAAACTTCATCAAAATACTTACCAATTATCCCACCGGAGTTAAATCTTGGGTTTGATAATCCAGCGTAGCCAAAATTATCATAAGTGAAAGTTCCATAAGTTTGACTTAGATTGTACACATTCTGAGTAATACCTGAGTCTGGTGCTAAACCTACAATTTGTTTCAAGAATGGTGTAGAGAAAGTACTCGAAGCTGAAAAATCAACGGAGAATCTACCACCTAAATATGCTGCTCTAAATAGATTTGCATCTTCTAAATTAGAAGTGTAAAGACCAAATCGACTTTTTGAATAACTTGCTAACCCACAGGTATTGATAATTCCGGCCATATCAGTTGTTGAAGCAAAAGTATGAATCCAGATATAATTTAAAGGTTGAACAACTGCGGCGGTTTCTTCCACTAAGTCATCTTCAATTTGCAGGTTAGTAATAAAGCCAACGAAAGAGACTAGCGCGCCTACTCTTATTAGAGCTTCAGCTACTGTTTCACCACTAGAATCTGTGCCTGAAGTGGCAGTCCCAGTTGAGGTGTGTAATAATCCGGAGGCAGATAAATCTGTGCCTCCACCTGCTGACAATTGTGCAACCACTACATCGGCAGTTAATCCTACTTTTTTTGATAAGAAATTAATGGCTGTAGAAGAAGCTGTTACAATTGCGTCTGGTAGAACTTTTTGTAAAGTAGCCGCTATATCTGCTAAGGTTGTGCATCTTGTGAAATTCAAACCTGTTAAATCATTATTGGTGCCATTTAAGGTCACTCTAATTTTACCATCAGTAACTGCAATTAATGCAACTAAGTTTGCGCTAATATCTGGTGTGTCCCAGTAGCCCGAAGTGGCACTTACTGCACTCTCCATAGGGGCAACTACTAATTGACCTTTACCACTTAAAAGATTTGGATTTTGGCTAAAAATTGCATTCGCTAAAGCATAAGTTTCTGAGCTAGTTCCATAATCAGTAGCAACATCCCTAGAATTTAAATAGACTCTATAGTCATCAATATTGCTTGGGAGTTCATTGGTAAGTAGGGCAACACTGTTAATATTTACATTTGGTAACCCACTTGGTACATCTGTAACGGTAACATTTATTACATTAGAAAGATCTAAAACTGTCATATTTTTAATTGGTAATTATTGTTGTAGGAAAACGGTCATAGTAATCAATAATCCTAGTAGTTTTATACCAAGCTAAAACCTTGGTATCAATCACGAATCTATTCAGCATTGCACTTCCATCTAGGTACGAAGCATTGTTTATTCTTTGAACTACTTTAGCTATTTTGAAACTATTTAGCTCTTGTTGGGAGACTGAAAAAGTTGATGCTAACGCATTCAAAACTTCTTCTTTTCTCTGCCTTGCAGTGTTATCTTTTGAAAATACATGAATTGAGTACATCTCTTCAGTATTTGTCACAATTGTCTCTACAGTATTTAAATTAGTATCTGTAGAGAAACTGCGATTGGTTGCAATTGGTTTTGATGCCAAATATTCAATTACAATCCAAATTCCAGTATCTTTTGGTTGTATTTTACCTTGATTAAACGCCCATACTCTTTGGGTATCTAAGCCCATTTGGTCAATCAGAATATCTCCTAAAATTGCAGTTACATCCCTAAGCATAGGCCTCTACCAAATGATATTCTAAATACCCATTCAAGCTGTAGTCATTTGTTAACATAACTTTGAATTTTCTTCCTTTATAAGAAACTAAATCATTATCATCAATGACTTTGCCTAACTCAAAAGGAGTATGGATTTGTTGCCAAGCCCAAAATCTACCTCCTTCTGAGTTAAGGATTAATTTTTTTGGCATTAAAGGCTGTATTGTTCCTTGAAACTTTATTGGAGTCTCAGTCACTTCTACATCTCTGTTGCTATTAACTATCTGTGATATTCTAATTAAAGTGATGTCCTGCATCCAATCTAGTAGAGCATCATCAACTCGAGGCATTGCCATTTATTACCACCTTGCTTTTAATTCCTTTTTCCAATTTACCCGTATCGACTAAAATGGTATCATTTCCTTTTCTATTAACAGTCACCTGACTTAATGGCTTCCATTGGCCATATCCTCCTGTGGCAAAAGCTGCTAAAACAACTGCTTTGGTTTTATCTGCAATTCTTTCTAAAGCAGCGTTGGGGTTCTCCCCTTTCATTATTGCTGCCATCGAAGCCCGGATTGTCTTCAAAATGTCAGCTCTTGCTAAAAAAAATGGCAATCTTAAAAAAGATCTTTGTGGATTTGTTG
>JBOFUD010000534.1:0-5748 GCA_051652385.1 Flavobacterium sp. | reverse complement strand
GAGGTAAATTCTGGAAATTCATTGTTGCATGGTGCTACGGTAAATATTTTGAATCCAAGTTATTTGGCGCTTTCTTCAGATAACAAAAATCTTTATGCGGTAAATGAGTCGGGCGCTACTAGTGCGGCTACTTCATTTATGTATGATGGAAAATCAGGAAAGCTGGTGTTTTTGAATAAACAAGTGACTAAAGGTGCCGATCCTTGTCATATTATCACTGATGATAAAAATGTGATTACGGCCAATTATTCTGGTGGAAATATTACTGTTTTCTTTAGAAATCTCGATGGAAGTTTAACGGATGCTAAACAAGTGGTGCAGCTCTCGGGAAGTGGTCCTAGTAAAGAGCGTCAAGAAGCCTCGCATTTGCATATGGTAGCATTTTCAGCGGATTATAAGTATGTTTTGGCGGTGGATTTGGGTGCAGATAAAATTTATGTGTACGACTATAATGCCGATGCAAGCAAAGATATTTTGACGTTTAAAGGCAGTGTAAGTGTTAAGGCAGGCGCTGGCCCTCGACATTTGACTTTTGATGCTGATGGGAAATATGTTTATGTTTTGAATGAATTGGATGGGGGTTTGTTGACCTATAGTTTTTCCAAAGGAGTACTAACTTTGGTTGATGAAACTTCGGTAATGCCAAAAGATTATAATGGTAATTTTGCTGCAGCTGCAATTTTGTTGTCACCAGACGGCAAGTTTTTGTACGCGACCAATAGAGGCGAGGCCAATACGATTTCTGTTTTTAAAGTATTGAAAAACGGAAAATTGGAGTTAAAAGAAACCGTAAGCACCTTGGGTAAAGGCCCCAGAAGTTTTGTGATTGATCCGACTGGCAATTTATTGTTGGTGGCCAATCAATTTAGTAATGAAGTGGTAATTTTTAAAAGAGATAAAAATACGGGAAGTTTAACGGATACTGAGAAAAGAATTTCGGTTTGTGAGCCCGTGTATTTGCTTTTTGAAAAGCGTTTGTAATTATTGTTGTTAAATAAGAAAAGCCACAAATTCATGAATTAAAAATTCCTGAATTTGTGGCTTTTCTTTACCTTTTTATTCTTATTTGTTGGAGTCTTTTCGTTTTTTGTCTCTCGTTTTTAGCATGTTTCGGTTAACCGATCCATGTGTTTTTTTCTTTGTTACACCAGGTCCTCCCAAATTGACTTTTTTATTCTTTTTACTTTTTTCGTGAAAAGCGCCATCTCCTTCTAATTTTTGTTTTTTCATCAAAAACTTAATAGGCTGTCTGTCTTTTTCGGGTTCGATTAATTTGGTTGAAATTTCAACTTCTTCCGGGAATTCAGCAAGTACTAATTCCATGTTCATCAAAACTTCTATTTCAACTTTTGATTCTTCTTCCCTTGGGGTGATAAAACTAATTGCGGTTCCGGTGGCATCGGCTCTACCGGTTCTACCAATACGGTGCATATACAATTCCGGCATTTCGGGCATTTCAAAATTGATCACATGGGTGATATTTGAAATATCTAAACCTCTGGCCATAATGTCGGTGGTAATCAATCCTCTTAGGTTTCCTTCTTGAAATTCCGCCATAGTGCTCAAACGATAATTTTGAGATTTATTAGAGTGGATGACTCCAAATTGCCCCTCAAAATCTTCTTCGATACGAACGTGAACCATATCGGATATCTTTTTATTATTCACAAAAACCAAAACACGACTCATGTCTTGATTGGTTTCTAATAAATGTTTTAAAAGATTGATTTTGGTGTTAAAATTGGGTAAGTTGTACGTGATTTGGGTAATGTTTTCAAGCGGTGTTCCCGAGGCAGATAAAGTTATTTCTTCAGGATAATCAAAATAATCATTCAAAATAGCATCAACTTCATCGGTCATGGTGGCTGAGAAAAGAATGTTTTGACGTTTTTTGGGCATCATGGCCAGGATCGCCGTCAACTGGGTACGGAAACCTAAATTCAACATTTCGTCAAACTCATCGATAACTAGTTTTTGCATTTCTTCAAAACGAATGACATTGTCAAGCGTTAAGTCCATAATACGACCTGGCGTTCCCACCAAAATATCACATCCTTGATAAACTGTCTTTTTTTGAGTATTGATGTTTACGCCACCAAAAATCCCAATGGTACGAACCGACATGTATTTGGTCAATTTTTCAACTTCCTCTACTACTTGCACTACAAGTTCACGAGTTGGTACAAGGATTACAATTTTTGGAGTATGTCCTGGAGTAAATTTATATAGTTTTAATAAAGGCAATAGATAAGCAAAGGTCTTACCTGTTCCGGTTTGTGCAATTCCCATCATATCACGACCAGACATTATTACAGAAAAAGTTTTTTCCTGAATAGGAGTTGGAGTTGTAAAACCTAAATCGTCAATTGCTTTTTGGACTGATTTAGGGAGATTGAATTGTTCGAAAGTACTCATTTGCATTAAATTTTTTGCAAAGATACTAATATAAGCTGTAAATACTATTTTCTGGGTTTGTTCCTTCAAAATGCCACTGTAAATCAACAGCTGATCGCCTCCTTTTTTTTGACCTATACTATTTTTTTAATCCTTTTGGAGTGATTCAAACAGTTTACTTTACGGAAAATAATAGCGCACTAAACTCTTTGTAAAAGCCTTGCGAGCTGTTGATTTTTGTCATAACGATCAATAGCATAAGTTGCTGGTACGAAATCTAGGTTTAAAGTTGTTTTACTTTTAGCTGTTTTCTAACAAGCGCTTGATCCTAAGTACGAGTTCGTTTGGATTGAACGGTTTTACAATAAAATCAGCTACTCCCAATTGAAAAGCTTCTTCGACTGTTTTTTCTTCATCTGCCAAGGTAGAAAGTGCGACGATCGGAATGTTTGGATAGTTTTTAGTGAGATAACTAATAACCTCTAATCCTGCTCTTGGTGGAATTAAAATCGCTATTATTATCAAATCAAAGGTTTTGTTCTGTACACAGGAAATTGCCTCATTACCATCTTTTGCAACAGTCATCGTATACTTTTCTTTGTGCAGGATGATAGCCAAAAGATCCAGGGTCATAGGGTCGTTTTCAACTACTAATATGTTTGAAATGGTTTTCATTTTGAAGGTGTTTGATTGAAAATAAATTCGATTTCATCAAGCATGATCATTGGCTTTTTATTTTTTCGATACCGCCAATGTGGGACAGATTCTTGATTTTGTATCTGTATTTTTATTTTTTCAAAATTACTAAAATCAGGATGATGAATTTCCCAAGTTTTTGTTGTAGCATCGTAATTTTCAGTTAAATGTTCTCCTTCTTTAGTGGTTATTTTGTTCCATACAGCATTCTTTAATCCATAAATTGTTACTGATGTTGGCGGGAAAATCCAATGTCTTTGGTCTTCCAAGAAAGTCAGTTTAATGGTATTGTAAGTTATAGAATTAGTATTAATTTCGATTTCTGGATTTGTCCCATACCATCCCATCCAGTTGATATTGAAATCTTTATATCCTTTAATGCCGTCTAGTAAACCTTGAGGTCCTTTGTCTTGATACTCGTTTTCTGGTGGAGTAATTGAAGTGATTTTCATTTTTTTTCCTAAGTGATCCATGGTGTTTTTACTAATAATCAACCAATCTTCATAATAAGTGTTGGGAGAAACTCCGCCTTCACTTAATTCGTAAATTCCTAAGTTGTTGCATGCTTGGCTAAATTGAAGTACGCGCTCTGTGAGTCCCTTTTTTACTGTTTTTTTGCCATTTTCATCTGTAACAAATAGTCCGTGTGCTTGGTCGCCATAAAATTTTGATTGTTCGAAATAGACGTATTCCAGAGCAAGCCTTAACTTCTGAACCCTTCTTTTGATCACTTCATCTGAAGAAACTTTACTCAAGGCCTCTTCAATGATTTTGTCATATTGATTCATTGCTTCTGGAGTAAGATAGGTTGTTCTGTTTTGCACAGGGCCAGAATAAATATCCAAATATGCGTTTGTTTTTTTTTGATTTGTTGCCAAAAGATTTAAATAGTCTTGAACACTACTTGCTGCATTTCCATAAAACCCTCGCAGAAAATCGGCTGTAGTGGCTTGTACGTTTAGGTTGGTATCCCACAGTAATTTTGCCAATAAATACTGCCTTAGTTCTGAAACATCGCCTGGCACATCTGCGTAACCTTGTACAAATAATCCTTTGACATCGTTTTTTTTAAAGGCTTGATAGTTTTCTTTAAAATAGGAGAGGTTAGGAAAGGGCGACAAATAGTTGGAGAATTGTACTGTATAATCCCAAACAAATAAATTTTTGTTTGCCATTTGCCATTTATTGAGCGCGTTTGCAATGGATTTATTACTGTTTTCTTTGGATATGGGTAGGCCCCGATTCATTTCAATTGGGCAAAAAAGAGTGGTTATATTTGCTGCAATAGCCAGGTTTGTTGGCGGATTGTAGGTGTGTAAATAGGCCAATGTACTTATTTGAATGTTCGGAAATCGTCTTGCAATTTTATTTAGAAAATGGTATAATCCGCCTTGCGGTCCACCGTATTTTTTATTTATTTCTGAACATTGCTGACATTCGCAAAAAATAACATCATCGTTCTGACTTATTGAAAAAAAATGGGCAAGGGGTTTTTGGACGATTTCTTTTTCTAAATATTCGGATACTAATTTCACAACTGTATCATTGGTCATGCAGAGCGATTCTGCCCTTCGTTTGCCTTCATAGAGGGCAAAGAGTTTTGGGTTTTTTTCAAAGAAAACTTTAGGAGGCACCATCCGATCAAACGTATGTCCCCAAAGGCCAAAATCATCTTTGTACCAGTCTAATTTGTGCCATTCTCTGAAGGAGGGTTCATAAGCATCAGGATAAAGAAGATATCGAAAGTCAAATGAAGGGGTGTATTTTTGATAAAAGTTTTGAGGAAATGTAAATGAAATTGGTTTTGGAATGTATTCTACAGTAGCAGTAAATTTTCTAAATTCCCATTGCTCCAGCAGCGAATACACCGCATATTTTAGTGATTTTAGATTTTTTGCGAGTAAAAAAATATGGTTTTTGTTGCTTCGTATTACAAATTCTTGGGCTTTTAATTCTTTATTTTTTTTCTGAATGTCTAGTTTTATTTGGGTAGTATTGAAGGATAAGTCTTTGTTTTTTAGTTCAAAAGTATTGGGCAATGATTTTTCTAAATACGAATACAAGAGTTTTGCTGCTACTTTAGCATCGGGAGACGAGTAGGAGATAGCCACTTTTTGAGGTTGGCTCGAAATTTTGATGGTAGAGATTTGCGCCATACTATTTGAAAAGGAACTGATGCCTTGAATTATTAGAAAAAAAAGTAACGTTTTCAGATTCATAACTATATTTTATAATGAACTACTAGCGACATTTGATATTCGTTTTGATATTTTTCAGGAAAATATTCCTGGTAATTATAATTTAATTGAACACCTGTAATAATTTTATTTTGAAAAATTTTATAAAATCCACCACCTATTCTGATCGAATTTAAAGAAAGTCTGTTTTGCAGTAGGGCTATTGTAGCTCTTTCGTCAGGCGAAGTTCCAAAGCCTAAATTTGCAGTGAAATAATCGTATTTAGAGTTTAAATAATAACGGGTATTTAAGATGAACACCGGATTGTAATTTTTCTTGACGTTGTTTAGATAAGCGCTTAAAGACCACCAATACGAACCACTGTACTTGCTAACCCCAGTAGCCAGGGTTACAATATCAAGAGTTTGTGCTTTGATCAATCGAATACCTAGATCGGTTTCCCACCCTTTTTTTAAGTTTA
>JBOFUD010000533.1:0-5107 GCA_051652385.1 Flavobacterium sp. | reverse complement strand
TAAAATTACCCAATCCAGTATTTTGGATTTTAATATCCATTTCTTTGCTAGTTCCTGCAAAAACACTCGAAAAATCAAGAGATTCATTAGAAACAAGAACTGGAAGTTGTCCCTCTACTTTTAAGGTAACGGGTACTTTGTATTCGGGTTTTGAAGCATCATTTGATTTTAAAATCGCATTGGCAAAATAAGTGCCATTAATTAAGGTAGATCCATCAGCTGACAAAGTAGCTTTTTGCGAACTATTGCCATTGATCTCTCCACTTGAAGGGTCTAACACTAGGTAGTTACCTAAATGTTGATTTTGACTAATAGCAGAAGAATAAAAAGCGAAGTTTTTGCTCTCTAGTGCATCTTCCAATGGTCCCCAAGTTTGTCCTAGGTCAAACGATATTTTACAGTTTTCTGATCCCTTTGGCGTGTTTTCATACCCAATACCCAATGGGTAAATATTGCCTGCTGGTATGTGGTACACTACCCAAAACTGCTCTCCTTTATTGAAAAACAATTGCTCTTCAAGTTTGACGTAAGCATATCCTTGATTGCCATTCCTAGGTTTGTATTCCTGAGCGGAAATTAGATTTTTCTTGGATAATTCAGCTCCTTTATAAATTTCTATAATCACAGGACCCAATTTCGGATCAGCTCTAATATAGGCCTCTACATGGGTTAAATTAAATCCATCCTCTTCATTTACAAAAAACGTTACCGCCGATGAGTTGGAAAGTTTCAAATCGGTGTCCCCAATAATATTGGTAGGAAAGTCAGAATGTCTCTTTTCGATTGGTGTAAAAGTTGTAGCAGTAGTAGCCGCTGCTTTAACGCTTGGCGCGCTGCTTACTTTTACCGCCAATTTTCCAATGTTCCCTAAAGAGGCAATTTTTGTAGCGGTTGGTTTAGGATAGTTGAGGTTGCTAAATGCATTGAACGACACAGCCGTTTCTTTGTGACGGGTAAAAAACTCCCAACGTAAAACACCTTCCGCATTATTTAAGATAGAAAGATCTTGCGATCCTTTGAAAGATGTAGTTGGATTAACACTGATCACTACGCTTTTACTGTTGTCGTCCACGTCAATTTTTGGACCTTGATTGGTAGTGCCCATCACATTATTAGAGAGGTCGGATGGATTTCCCCATCGGTCTAATGCAACCACAGCAAAATAGTAATTGGTTAATCCCAAAAGATTATTTACTGTGTAGTTTATCGTTTCTCCCTTCAAAGCCGTGTTTTTGAAACTAACAAACGAAGCAGCCGATAGATTACTTTGGGTAAGAGGCGAAGTGTGATAGTACACTTTAAATTCTATCACTTTTTCATCATCAATGTCATTGGGTACTGTCCATGATAAATTGGCAAATTCCTGAGCAATTCCTTTAAGGTTTACATCGCTAATTGCATCGGGTGCTTTGTACGCATTATTTTGTATAGCAAGGAAAGCATCAATATGCCCGGAACCCAATTTTCCTTCAAAACCTGGATTGTGGCTGTCAATATCTACTACGCCTGTTATTAGTTTTTTTCGCAAAACATCGGGCGTAAGTTGCGTGTTACGATTGGCTACTGCCAAAGCGGCAATTCCTGAAACGTGTGGACAGGCCATCGACGTTCCTTGAAAGTAACCGTACTGCCCTTTCGGTAAGGTACTTAATACGCCATTTTTTGCGCCAAGATTTGTTTCTCCACCTGGTGCGGCAATGTCTACCCAAGTTCCAAAATTAGAATAGCTTGCTTTTTTCCAATCGGGTCCAATAGAACTTACCGATAAAGTGTTTTCGTAATATCCCGGGTACCAAGGGGCATCGGAGTCGCTATTTCCAGCAGCAAATATTACGATTCCGCCTTTCATCGGACTATTCGGAAAATCCCCTGCTTCGGTAATAAAGTAATTGATAGCATCCTCTGTAGATTGCTCTGTAACATTTGGAGAAGTATACCCCCAACTGTTTTGAGAAATTACCGATCCATTATTTGCAGCATAAATATACGTTTGTTCAATGCTACCACCTCCCAAACATTGCACGGACATAATTTTTGATCCGTCATTTTTACCGCTTCCACCGGCAACACCCGCAACTCCAATGCCGTTGTTATTAACAGCCGCTATGGTTCCAGCTACGTGGGTTCCGTGTGACTCTGGATCAATAGCGCCACTTTTCCGGTCAAAATTCCAACCATGAAGGTCATCAACAAATCCATTTTTGTCATCATCAACTCCGGCAGTTCCGTTTAGCTCTGCTTTGTTGTTCCAAATGTTATCCTTCAAATCGGGATGATTAACATCTACTCCTTGATCGTGTATTGAAACGATAACCTCTGGGCTACCTTTTACCACATCCCAGGCCTTATAAAGATTAATGTCAGATCCATTGTCAAAACCCGTTTGTCCGGTGTTTTCATAATGCCATTGATCGCCTAATTTTGGGTCATTAAAATATGCCGTAGTTGCTTTCTTTTTGGATAAAGAAGACGAAGGAATAGTTTTGAAACTGTAACTAGACAATACTTTCTCCTTTTCAACCTCTACCGCTTGAAGTCCAGCTACGGCTTTGTACTGTTGTACTACCTTTTGTGGGTCTTGACTGAGGTCAATTTCTACCACATACCACAAATCAAGTTTGTGTTTTCTTAATTTCGCTTCCAGTTTTGGGTTTGCGTTTTCTGGAAACAAACGTTGCATTTTTTTGGCACCTACTTTTTCAGATACTTTGTCAAAAGCCTGAATTCCGGTAAGCGGTTTTTTTCCTTTGGTGGCCGTAATGCTTTTCAAAGTGGTAACGTTAAGTTCTGTGAATTTTACTTTCACAGCTCCTTGTCGTACTCCTTTTTTAAAAGTTGCATTTTGACCAAAAGAAAAAATAGTCCAAAAAGCGAAAATCAATATCCATAGAAATTGACTTTCATTCTTGTAATTTTTTACCATTCAAATTGTTTTTTGGTTAGTTAATAAATTGTTGCTTTTTCAAAACATCGATTGCCTTCAAACTTTTTATGGTGTTTCAAAAGAATTAAACGAATGTTTTGTTTATGCACTATTAGTTATGCTACAAGTGTACCCAAAATGGAATGATGATCCATAAATTGGATAGTTACATTTAAAGTAGTATTCAAAATTTACCATTACATTTTAATAACAATGATTTTCGAATGCTTTAAAATCAACTACTTGTGGTTTGTTTTTTGAAATTGTGTAAATGAAGTTTTTTTTGGGTTGAAACAGAAAAGAATCCTAAAAATACAGGCAAAAAAATGTTGTTTAAGAAGTGTTTTTGTAGGCTAACCGTTAAACAATTAGCCAAAAAAACTCCTAATAGAAAGTATAATGATTTCTAGTAGAAGTATTTTTTAGCGCAATCTAACGGGTTGGATTTATAAATTTTCTAAAAAATTAACCAAGTTTACTTCCTCATTCTGAATGTTAAGTTTTTTTCTAAGCCTCGCTCTTGCCACGTTTAAACTGTTATAGGATTGCCTTGTTAACGCACAAATTTCTTTAGACGTCATATTCAATCTTAAAAACCCGCAAATTCTTTTTTCGTTTACTGTTAAATCTGGATATTTACTCTTTAAACGATCATAAAAATCATTGTACACCTGATTGAAACGTACTTCAAATTCCTTCCAAACGTTTTCATCTTGAGCATTTTTCAAATCATCGATAATTTTTTTAATGGTTTCCTGGTCCTCTTTTTTTACTTGTTTTTTTAATTCCTTCAATCGATTCGAAATTTCTTGAATGAGTTCGTTCTTTTTTAGTAAATAGATAATGTTGGTGGTGAGTTCTTTGCTTTTAAGTTCTAATTCTTGTTGCAACGAATATTCTCTCAAAAGAAATTCCTTATTACTTAATTCTGCAGTTTCTTTGGCTAGTTGTTGGATTTTTGCTTTAGATTTTTGAAGGCGATACATAATCATTACGATAATGATGATTAACGATAAAAATAATGCGAGTGCCAATAAAAGAAATTCGTTCTGTTTTTGGGCCGTTTTTGCAAGATGACTGGCTTTGTCAAAATTGTATTGCATTTCGGCTTGAATTATTTTTTGGTGATTTTTTTTATTGAAAAGGCTGTCACTAATAGCTTTGAATTCGATTTGATATTGGTAAGCTTTTTTGTAATCGCCTTTGAGCGACATAACGGAACTTAGGTCTTTTAAAACTTCTTCTCTTGATGAAAGGGAATTAGTCTTTTGGCTTAATTGCAAACTAGTCAATAAGTGCTGCTCTGCTTTTTTTAAGTTGCCTTTGTTTTTGAAAAGCATACCCAAAAGGTGATTGGATTTGCATAAGCCGAAAAGGTTTTTTTCTTTTTGTCGAATTTGAAGCGACTCTGTCAAAGCGGCTTCGGCAAGTTCAAATCGTTTGGTGTAAATATAAATCAGTCCAGAATTAGCATAAAGAGAGGCCAAGTTATCAAAATCATGCGCTTTTTTACTAAAGGTAGCGGCTCTCGAAAAATATTCAAGGGCGAGATCAAATTGTTTTTTACTAGCATAGATAATACCAATATTATTAAATAGTTTCCCCTTAAATCGATTTGATTTTATCGTATTTTTCGAGCCGTTTTGGTTTACTAATTTTTCTGTAAAATTGAAATTTGTTAGTGCTTTGTCGTACTGTTCTTGGTAAAAATACACCAGGGCAATGTTGTTGTAGACTTTTAGTTTTCCTTCTAAATAAGGATGTTCCTCATATATTTTAAGTGCTTTTAATTGATAATCTAGGCATACATCGTAGTTGCCTTTGAGTAAATAAGCACCCCCAACTCTGGAAAAAATACTAGCCAAAAGTGTGTCATTGGCATTTTCCTTGAGGGTAAGTGTTTTTTTATAATAGTATATTGCAGAATCTAAATCCTTTTTTTCATGCTCTTGGCCAATTTTAAGGAGCAAGTTAATTTTTGATTGCTCCTCAGTGGTGTGCAGTAATTCTCTTTTTAGAAGATTAATAGTTTGTGAACTAACACTGCCCCAGTGAAGTAGGGATAGTAATAAATATATAGGTAAATGCTTCAATTTCTTAAATTTTTGCTAATATATTATTTATTTTCTAAACCTTTGTTAATTGACAAAAGGCAAAGTTGAAGTTCATAGGAAATGGGGTTGT
>JBOFUD010000532.1:0-5051 GCA_051652385.1 Flavobacterium sp. | reverse complement strand
TTGATAAAATTCATTTGAGCATACAAATCAAAAGTATTGTTCTCAATCGGTGTTCCGGTAAGCACCAAACGGTTATAGGAATTTAACAAACGAACGGCTTTGTATCGTTTGGAATTAGGGTTCTTAATCGCCTGGCTTTCGTCTAAAATAATGTAGTTGAATTTAAAATCTTTCATGAATGCTACATCATTAAGCAACGAGCCATAAGTCGAAATGATTACATCGTATTTGGCAAAATTGTCTTTATTCTCTACTCGGTTTGCACCTACAAAAAGTAGCATTTTTAGCGATGGACAAAATTTTTCGATTTCGTTTTTCCAGTTAAAAGTCAAGGAAGTGGGTGCAATTATTAACGAAGGCAGACATTTTTTATCTTTTAGTTTCAAATATTGCAAAAACGTAATGGCTTGCAGTGTTTTTCCCAATCCCATGTCGTCTGCCAAGCATCCGCCCAATTGGTTTGTATCTAAAAAAGCTAGCCAATTTAGGCCATGGTGTTGATAATCTCTCAGTTTAGCTTTGATACCTTTCGGAATAGCAACTTCTTCTATATTGCTAATGTTTTGTAAACGTTTCTTTTTTTCTAGTAATTCGACCAAAAACGGAGGTTTTTTCTCCATTTCTTCAAATAATTCATCGATTATACCGAATTGATAATTGGAAAGCTTGATGCTGTCTTTCTTGATTTCTCCAGCTTTAAAATAATTAGCGAATTTCTTCATCCACTCTTCAGGCAAAATTCCGAGTGTACCATCGCCGAGTGCTACATAATTGGTTTTTTTTAAAAATGCTTTTTGAAGTTCTTTTAAGCCCACTTTTTGATCGCCAAAACGAATGTCAATTTCTACATCGAACCAATCAATATCCGATTTTAAACCAATTTTGATAACAGGTTTATTGATGTTAAATTGGAATGATTTTAAGCTATTGGCTCCAAAAACCTTCATCTCCTGCTGATTCATTCTGTCGGTAGCGTGCAGCATCCAATAATTTTCCATTAGTTGCTCGGGCGTGAGAAAAAAGAATTCGTTCTGCTCGGCAAATGCGGGGTGCAAATTTCTAAATTCTTCTATAAAATTATCTTCAAAAGATTGATTTCTTTCTTGGTAAACAATGTTGTTTTTATCTTTTTCTTTTTCAGAATCGCCAACTATCATTTCATTCGAAAAAACAGGAATTAATTGATTTGGGTATTGAACAGCAGGTTTAAAAACAATATATTGTCCCTCAAAATCGGTAATGTAAACGTGTTTTTTGAGTTCATTTTCTTGAATTTCGGCTTTGCTTTTTTTGAACATTGCCGATTGAATTTCGAATTTTTCAGACAAGGGTTGTATGATTTTTTCAAAAAAATCAGGCGTTTCTTTTTTTAAATAATTAACCTCGGCATACTTGGTAAAATGATTAAGATATACCGAAAGTTTGGTGTCATTAATAGGAATAATTATTTTTTCAACAAAAATATACAAAGGTGTAATTTGTATAGTTCTTGCATCTAAATTATAATTTTTGTCGTTGATGGCAACTTTGGCTTTAAGGGAATAGAAGTAGGGAGTTTCGCTTATTACAAAAAACAATTTTATCGTTTTGTTATCAAATATGCAAGGTGTTAAATTTTTGCACACCAAATTTTCACTGCCGTCATGGGTATAGCTCAGATTATTTTGTAAAACTTCCAAAAGTTTTTGATTGGCAACAATGGCATTTCTCAAATAGTTGACGTCTTTGGTCGCTTTGAATTTGGTTAAAGCCGTATTGATTTGCATTGTTTTTATAATCAGTGTTTGCTCTTGTTCTGAATTATAAATTGTCAAAGCATCTTCAAAATTATAAGTATTTATTCTTGTAATAGAGGAAGAAAAATCGGTTTTGTTTTTATTGTATTTGGCTTGAAAAAGAAAAAGTTCGATGAATTTTTTTCGTTCAAATTCAAAACAAACACCCAAGCCAAAATCACTTTCCTTTTTTCCTATAAAGGGTAAGTTTATGATGTTTTCTATTGCTTTGTCTTTGAAAATCTCGGAGTAATCTCTGGAATCTGTTGTGATGTTTTTGGCTTTGGCTTTGGTTTCAAACCCTTTAGTAGATAGTTTAAAACTAAAAATACTATGGTAGTTATCTTCTACTGTGAAGCCGTATTTGGCAATGGCTTCTTGTGTTTTTTCATGTATATAGTTTTCAGTAAAGAGGTGTGCACCAAAAATTTCTTCTATTTTTTTTAGCGCTTTGCCGCTATGTTCACATGGTTTTTTTATTTTAGTACACGTGCATTCAAATTCTAAAATTTCGGTTTCACGATTGTACTTAAACACTTGTCGGTACGCATTCCATCCTGTTGTCTCGGTACTCACTTCAGTTTGTGAAACAGCCGTAATTGTATATTCTTCATAATGATAACCACGATATCTGGGAGCAATCATCAAGGCATTAATCGTATTCAAGGTAATGATACCTTCATGTAATTTGATTTGGTTGCCTTTTAGTTTTTCGATTTTATTTGCTGTTGTAATGGGTAATGCTTCAAATAAGCTGTGAATTTTTTCTTCTTTCGTTTCTGAGGTCGGAGTCGCATCATAATAATCTTCCATGACTACCTTTAAGGATGCAATTACATGTTTGCAAATACCAGTATAGGTTTTATTGTACGGACAATTGCAAGAAGTGCTGATGTAGTTGTTTTTGAGGTTTATTTTTATAATAAAATCGTCATAATTACCGTCACATTCCAACTCAAAAGTATCTGGTCCAAATTTAGTAACGGTGGGGAAAATATAGTGGGAATTGCCTCTTGAATTTGGATTGCTATTTGCTTTGATGTAGTTTTTTATTGCCTTGATGTCCATTCTATATCATGTTTTTATCAAATGTATTGAAAAGAATAGTTTTTAAAAAAGTTATTCAAAAAAAAACCGAAGCATTATTACTTCGGTTTTATCTTTTAAATTTATAAAAGTCCCGCTCTTTTCAAAAGTGCATCCGGCTTAGGCTCTTGTCCTCTAAAGCGTTTGTAGAGTTCCATGGGAAGTTCGGTGCCGCCTTTGGAAAGTATGTTGTCTTTAAATTTTGTAGCCACTTCTTTATTGAAAATGCCTTTTTCTTGGAAGTAGGCAAACGCATCGGCGTCCAAAACTTCGGCCCATTTGTAACTGTAATAGCCAGACGAATAGCCGCCAGCAAAAATATGGGAAAAAGAAACCGACATACAGTTTTCGGCCACATCAGGATATAAGGAGGTACCTTCAAAAGCCGTTTTTTCAAACGCTTTGATGTCGGTAATCGCGCTTGGATCGTTACTATGAAAAGCCATATCTAAGATTCCAAAACTCAATTGGCGTAGTGTAGCCATTCCTTCTTGGAAACTAGCGCTTTCTTTGATTTTATCCACATATTCTTGCGGTATAATTTCGTCTGTTTCATAATGTTTGGCGAACAAAGCCAAGGCTTCCGGTTCGTAGCACCAGTTTTCCATCACCTGACTTGGTAACTCCACAAAATCCCAATATACTGAGGTTCCTGACAAACTTGGATAATTAGTGTTGGCCAACATACCGTGTAATCCGTGACCAAATTCGTGAAATAGAGTCGTTACTTCATTAAAAGTCAGTAGGGAAGGTTTGGTGGCGGTGGGCTTGGTGAAGTTGCAAACATTCGAAATATGTGGTCTTTCGTTGCTGCCGTCTTTGATGTATTGTGATTTAAAAGAAGTCATCCAGGCGCCATTTCGTTTGCCTTTTCTTGGGAAAAAATCGGCGTAGAAAATAGCTACGAGTGCGCCAAATTCATCTGTCACTTCATAGGTTGTGACTTCTTCGTGGTATTTGTCAATATCGAAAATTTCAGTAAAAGTCAATCCAAATAATTTGTTGGCAATGGTAAAAGCACCATTCAAAACGGTTGACAATTGAAAATAGGGTTTCAGTTTTTCATCATCCAAATTGAATAATTTTTGTTTCAATTTTTCGGAATAATAAGCGCTGTCCCATTTTTCTAAGGGTTCAATTCCATCTAATTCTTTGGCGAAAGCAGTTAATTCTGCAAATTCTTTTTCGGCTGCAGGTTTGGCTTTTGTTAGCAAATCATTCAAAAATGATTTGACTTTATCAGGATTTTGAGCCATTCTTTCTTCTAAAACAAAATGAGAATGCGTTTCATATCCTAGTAAATTGGCTCTTTCAAAACGCAATTTGGCAATTTTCAAGGCAATTTCTTGATTGTCGAATTCGTTATGTTGAAACGCTTTTTTACCGGCAGCAATAGCGATTTCTTTTCGTAATTCACGGTTGTCGGCATAGGTCACAAACGGAATGTAACTAGGGAAATCCAACGTAAAAATCCAACCCTCCAAATCCTTGCTTGTTGCCAATGATTTCGCCGCTTCGATAGCGCCTTCTGGCAAACCTTTTAAATCAGCTTCATTGGTTACATGCAATTGATAGTTATTGGTTTCGGCCAAAACATTTTCACTGAAAGTCAGTTTGAGTTTAGCCAATTCCGTGTCAATTTCACGTAGTTTTATTTTTTCTTCATCCGAAAGTAAAGCGCCATTTCGAGAGAAACTTTTGAATTTCTTGTCTAATAAAGTCGCTTGTTCGGGGGATAAATTTAAGCTGTTTTTTTGCTCGTAAACGGATTTGATTCTTAAGAATAATGCTTCGTTTAAGGTAATGTCATTGCTGAATTCAGTCAACAAAGGCGAAACTTCCTGAGCGATTTTCTGCATCGCGTCGCAAGTTTCGGCCGAATTCAAATTAAAAAAAATAGACGATAAACGGTCCAAAGTATTGCCAGAAAAATCCAAGGCTTCGATAGTGTTTTCGAAAGTCGGAGCTGCTGGATTGTTGATGATGGCATCAATTTCTGCTTTTGCTGCAGCGATATTCTCGATAAACGCAGGTTGGTAGTCCTCCAATTTTATCTGAGAAAAGGGTGCGGTATTGTATTTCGTATTGAATAATGAAGTTAAAATGCTCATAAATATATAGTTTTGTTACACAAAGATTCACAAAGCAAAAACTGAGATTCACAAAATATTTTCGTGTATCTTCGAGTAA
>JBOFUD010000531.1:0-6606 GCA_051652385.1 Flavobacterium sp. | reverse complement strand
GCTTACAAAATTGCAGGTGAAACTACCTATGCCATTCAATACCACCCCGAGGTTTTTCACTCAACAGATGGTTCAAAAATGCTAGAGAACTTTTTGGTAAAAATTGCTGAGGTACCTCAAAATTTCACGCCAAATGCTTTTGTAGAAGAAATAGTAGCCGAAATGAAAGAAAAAATTCAAGACGACAAAGTTGTTTTGGGACTTTCAGGTGGAGTAGATTCTACCGTAGCCGCAGTTTTATTACACCAAGCCATCGGCAAAAATTTGTATTGTATTTTTGTAAACAATGGTTTGCTGCGTAAAGATGAATATCAAAGCGTATTGGATCAGTACAAAGGAATGGGACTCAATGTGAAAGGCGTAGATGCTGGCAATCGCTTCTTGACTGAATTGGCAGGAGTGAGCGATCCAGAAACCAAACGTAAAATTATTGGACGCGTATTTATCGAGGTTTTCGACGATGAATCTCACCTTATTGAAGACGTAAAATGGTTGGCACAGGGTACTATTTATCCAGATGTTATCGAGTCTGTTTCGGTAAAAGGACCATCTGCCACCATAAAATCGCATCACAATGTGGGTGGTTTACCTGATTATATGAAACTCAAAATTGTAGAGCCTTTGCGCATGTTGTTTAAAGATGAAGTGCGTAGAGTGGGTGCTAGTTTAGGAATCGATCCAGAGTTGTTAGGAAGACATCCTTTTCCTGGGCCTGGTTTGTCGATCCGAATTTTGGGCGATATTACTCCAGAGAAAGTGCAAATCTTGCAAGATGTAGATAAAGTTTTTATCGACGGATTAAAATCTTGGGGTTTATATGATAAAGTTTGGCAAGCAGGCGCGATTCTTTTGCCGGTAAACAGTGTGGGTGTAATGGGTGACGAGCGTACCTACGAAAAAGTGGTTGCGCTAAGAGCTGTTGAGTCTACAGATGGTATGACGGCGGATTGGGTACATTTGCCATATGAGTTTTTGATGAAAGTTTCGAATGACATTATTAATAAAGTTAAGGGTGTAAACCGTGTGGTATATGATATTAGCTCTAAACCACCAGCCACTATCGAGTGGGAATAAGATGGTTTTTTACTCTTTTACTGCTTAATTTTTTAGCGAATTTATAACAGAAACGGTGTTGGATTTTAATTAAAATCTAACACCGTTTCGTTATCTTTGAAGGTTTTTAATCTCTTAATTTATCTCAATGAATCGTTTTTACACGTTTTTATTTTGTAGTTTGTTTTTTGCAATCCATTTATTTTCTCAAGAGAAGGTAATTACCCATAAAGTAGCCAAAGGAGAAACGATCACTCAAATTGCACAAAAGTACAAAGTGAGTCCTTTCGATATTTATCAACTCAATCCTGATGCGCAATCTGGAATTAGCCAAAATACTCTTTTGTTAATTCCGACCGAAGCTTCCAAAAAAAGCATCAAAAAAGTTGCTGCTCCAACCGCGGTTCCATTCAAAAACAACTCACATCTAGTAGTTGCGAAAGAAACCTTATTTGGAATACTAAAAAAGTATCATCTTACTGAGGCGGTTTTGTTTAAGGCAAATCCTTTTTTAGAAAAAGACGGTTTGCAAATCGGTCAAACGCTTGTTATTCCTGATGGTGTCAAGGGTAAAACATTAGTTGCAATGCCTCCAAAAGCGGAAAGTCCAATATTTCATTTAGTACAACCACAGGAAACAAAGTTTTCTATTGCCAAGAAGTACCAAATTACTATTGAAGAATTAGAACAAAAAAATCCTGAAGTTGTTGCGAATCTTCCTATTGGGTTTAATTTGATTATCAAAGGAAAACGACCCAAAGAAGCTAAACTATCTGAGTCGGTTATCCGTAAAAAAGAAGTTAGTACTACGAATGAAAAACCGTCTAGTGCTCTAGTTGAAAATCAAAGCTATGTAGTAAAACCAAAAGAAACGCTGTATAGCTTGACCAAAATGACCGGGATGTCACCAGTTGAATTGATTGCTATGAATCCTGATCTTAAAAATGGTGTTCAAGAAGGGATGATTTTGAAATTGCCTCTTACTGCCCGGCTAGTTAGTGTTCCTGAGCTTCAAAAAGGCATCGTACAGTTGAGTAAACAGACGTCAGGTGCTGCTAAAAAGCTAGTATTATTGCTGCCTTTTAATACAGCCAAAATAGCGAATGATACCGTCAATTCTACCATTGAGCGCCTAAAGAAGGACAAGTTTTTGAATATGACCTTAGATTTTTATGCTGGAGCGTTGGTTGCCATAGATTCTGCAAAACAATTGGGCATACAAGTGGATGTTCAGGTATATGATTCTCAAGAAACCAAAAATAGTTCCGCAGTGCCTTCGTTGCTAAATTCGCAGGGGATAGATAAAGCGCAAGTAGTGATTGGTCCGTTTTATCAGCATAACGTGGAAAAAACCGCTGAATTGTTAGGCGATTCTATAGCTGTGATTTCTCCTTTGTCTAAAGATTATGGTAGGCCTTTTTCAAATTTATACCAATCGATTGTGGCAGCAGATCTGGTAAAAAATGCTGTTTTTGATTTTATGAAAAGTAAAAATGGGAACATGATTGCGGTTATTGACAAGAAAAAGGAATCGTCCAAAAATTATTTTATTCAATATCAAAAGGAAGTAAAATTAGCGCCTTTAACTCCCAGTGGTGGGGTGAATGTTGAGGCATTAAAAAACGCAATGAGTGCCGATCGAATTAATTATGTGATCTTAGAAACAGGAAGCACGACCATGATCAAGGCTACTATGGCTGCAATGCTCTCGGTGATGAAAGTGTATAAAGTACAATTGGTGATTTTGGAACCCAATCCTACTTTGGATACGGATGAAATTTCTTTCGCTAATTTGGTTAAGTTGCAATTACTCTATCCTTCAACCAGTAGAGAGAATACTTCAGAGGAGGCAACAGTTTTTGCTCGAAAATATCGCAAATTGAATAATGTGTATCCTAGTGCATTTGCAATCCGGGGGTTTGATATTACTTTTGATACTTTAATGCGAATGGCGCAAGAGGCTACTTTTCAAGAAACTATTGCGAATGCAGCGACTGAACAAGTAGAAAATCGTTTTGATTATTACCTAAAGGAAGATGGCGGTTACTGTAATAAAGGGGTTTATATCCTTTATTATGATTCGGATATGACTATTAAACAAGCTAATTAATACCCTATTTTGGATCAAAATCAAAAACAACTAATTGCTTTGGCACATGCCAAAATGCCTTTTGGTAAATACGAAGGATGGTCATTAATTGAGATTCCCGAGTATTATATCGTATGGTATCGGAACAAAGGTTTCCCGAAAGGCGTTTTGGGTGAACAACTGCAGTTAATTTATGAGCTTAAAGTTAACGGTTTAGAGGATTTAATTCGGAACATAAAAAAGAAATATCCTAAACCTTAAAAGCGACACCTCAGGAAGTAGCGCAATGCTTTAACTGGTATTCTAAATGCTGAGGTGTCTTTTTTATTGTGGTCAAATTCTAAAAATCTACCGATTGAAGCAGGTAAGTATTCCAATTAAATTTGTACTTTTGCCACGTTTTTTACACAACTACTTTACAAACCACAACAGAATGAATCAAACGAAATATATTTTTGTTACAGGCGGTGTGACTTCTTCTTTAGGAAAAGGGATTATTGCAGCCTCTTTGGCAAAATTATTACAGGCAAGAGGGTATAGGACTACAATTCAAAAATTTGATCCATATCTTAATGTAGATCCAGGAACCTTAAATCCTTATGAACATGGTGAATGTTATGTTACGGATGATGGTGCCGAAACGGATTTGGATTTAGGGCACTACGAACGCTTTTTGAATGTTCCTACTTCGCAAGCGAATAACGTTACCACAGGGCGAATTTATCTTTCGGTAATTGAAAAAGAGCGAAGAGGTGAATTTTTAGGAAAAACGGTTCAGGTAGTTCCTCATATTACAAACGAAATCAAAGATAGAATGCAATTGCTTGGAAATTCAGGCGATTATGACATCGTGATTACAGAAATTGGTGGAACAGTCGGAGATATCGAATCATTACCTTACATCGAATCAGTGCGTCAGTTGGTATGGGATTTGGGCGAAAGTAATGCTATTGTTATTCACTTAACTTTGGTGCCTTACTTAGCAGCAGCGGGAGAATTAAAAACAAAACCCACGCAACATTCCGTTAAAACTTTGATGGAAAGCGGAATTAAAGCGGATATTTTGGTTTGTAGAACTGAGCATGAAATTTCGGATGAAATTCGCAACAAGTTAGCCTTGTTCTGCAATGTAAAACGAGAAGCGGTAATTCAATCCATCGATGCGTCGACTATTTATGAAGTACCCAATTTGATGTTGGAAGAAGGTTTGGATGTGGTGGCCCTAAAAAAATTAGATTTACCCAAAAAAGCTGCCCCCGATTTAAAAAATTGGAATACCTTTTTGAAGCGTTTAAAAAATCCTAAACACACTATAAATATTGGTTTGGTTGGCAAATATGTTGAAATGCAAGATTGCTACAAATCTATTTTGGAGGCTTTTATTCATGCAGGAGCAGCCAATGAAACCAAAGTAAATGTAATTTCAATTCATTCAGAACATTTAGATCCTTCTACGATTGCAGAAAAATTAGCTGGTTTAGATGGTGTTTTAGTGGCTCCAGGTTTTGGAGAAAGGGGAATAGAAGGAAAAATTGAAGCCGTTCGCTATGTGCGTGAAAACAATATTCCATTTTTTGGTATTTGCCTAGGTATGCAAATGTCTATTATTGAATATTCTAGAACCGTATTAGGGTATACAACTGCCAATTCTACAGAAATGAATGAAAGTACGCCGCATCCCGTGGTGAATTTGATGGAAGATCAAAAAACAATCACAGATAAAGGAGGCACCATGCGTTTAGGGGCTTGGAAGTGCGAAATTAAACCCGAATCTTTGGCTCATAAAATTTATGGTAAAACCGAAATTTCTGAGCGTCACCGTCATCGTTACGAATACAACAGTGCCTATGTAGATCAATTGCAAAAAGCTGGATTGATGGCATCGGGAGTAAATCCTGATACTGGTTTGGTTGAAATCGTTGAAATTGAAAATCATCCATTTTTTATTGGGGTTCAATATCATCCAGAATATAAAAGTACGGTAGCCAACCCACACCCTATTTTTGTGAGTTTTGTAGCGGCAGCGGTAAAAGCAAAAAAGAAATAATACATTGTGTGTAACAAAGTATTTAATTTGATTTCTAACACTAAGCTTTGGTAAACTACCCAAGTTTTGAATTTTGAAGATAAATAATAATGGAAGAAAAAAAGATTGACATTAATTCGATTATCGGTTTTATACTGATTTTTGGAATTTTGGTTTGGATTATGTTTCAAAACCAACCTGACCCCAAAGTCGTTGCTGCCGAAAAAGCGCAAAAAGAATTAGTTTTAAAAGCCCAAAAAGCGAAACAATTGGCAAATCAGGTCGTTGCAAAAGCGACAGTTGCTGTGGCAACCGGTGATGCCACGCAATTGGTAGCGTTGCAAAAAACATTAGGAGATTTTGCATACTCAGCTACTTTACCTTCTGCAAAAGCGGAATTCACAACCGTTGAAAACGACGTGATCAAATTAAAAATCGCCAATAAAGGTGGGTTTATAGCAGAAGCTACTTTGAAAAAATTTGAAAAGTTCAAAAAAGGTTCTGGTCAGTTGGTGGAGCTAATTAATAATAATAATGCCAATTTAAATATTGTTCTGCAAACCAATGACAACCGAACATTGAATACTAAAGACTTGTTTTTTGAGCCAACTTTGACCAAAATAGGGGCCGATCAAGTAGTTTCAATGAAGTTAAAATCTGGTCCGAATGCGTTTTTGGAATACAAATATGTGATCAGACCAAACGATTACATGATTGGTTTTGATATCCTTTCTCAAGGATTAAACAAAGTTTTGAACACAACTAAGCCTTTGGATTTAGAATGGGATTTGAAAGCTTTTAGAAATGAAAAAAGTATTTCATACGAAAATAAGTATACGGAACTTTATTTTGAACACAAAGATGGAAAAATTGATTACGCTGGATTAGGGGCCAAAGAGGAGGAAACTGTTGAGAAACCAACTTTTATCGCATTTAAGCAACATTTCTTTGCTAGCATTTTGGTTTCAAAAACCCCTTTTGCTTCTGCGCAAGTAGCTTCAACTAATCTTGTGAATGATGAAAAAGTCGACACCACATTTACTAAATCTTTTCAAGCGAATGTGCCTTTAGCCTTTACTAATGGTGAGATTGATTATAAGCTAAATTGGTATTTAGGTCCATCAGATTATAAAACGTTGGCCCATTACGATCAAAATTTAGAAAAAATAATTTCAATGGGTTGGGGAATCATTGGTTGGATCAACCGTTTTATCTTTGTTCCTTTATTTGGATTATTAGGTTCATTTATGCCTTATGGTATAGCAATAATTATTTTTACTATTTTAATCAAATTTGCTATGTCTCCTATTACTTTCAAGTCCTTTTTGTCTCAGGCAAAAATGAAAGTATTGCGTCCAGAAATTACTGAATTAGGAGAGAAATTTGCTAAAGACCCAATGAAAAAACAGCAAGAAACGATGAAGTTATACAACAAAGC
>JBOFUD010000530.1:0-5452 GCA_051652385.1 Flavobacterium sp. | reverse complement strand
TCTTTGCCGAATTGGCCTCTTTGGTTTCTTTATTAATTGGAATTTACATAGCCGTAAAATTTTCGGCCATCATGAGTTCCATAATTTCTGGAATGGTACAATGGAATCCCACTACCATAAAAACAGTTTCTTTTGTGCTGACCTTCATTCTGGTAGTGATTGGCATTTACATGCTTGGGAAATTTTTTACAGGTCTGGCCAATTTTGCCTATTTGGGCTGGATTAATAAAGTTGGCGGAGGAGTCTTTCGCGTCTTGAAAATCATACTAATTATCAGTGTATTCCTGACTATTTTCGAAAAAATAAACTACCATAATTTCTTGGCAAAAAAAGAAACTCTAGATAAATCCATCTTTTTTAATCCCATACAAAAAACGGCTTCTTTTATTTTTCCTTCTTTAGAGAAGTTGTACGAGAAAGCAAAAAAGTAATACATAGCTCTTTGTATTCCGACAAAAAGCCCTTGAAGCCAAAATCTTCAAGGGCTTTTTTGTTTTACAATTAACACATAATGGCACGATTGCCACCCTTTTAGACTCCCTTACAAGACAACAAAATTATTCAACAAATCCTCTAAACTTTTGGCCGGATTCTGCAGTATACTATCTATAAAGCCCGAAATACTCCATACCCACCGTATTCCACATATCCAATATTTGAGTCAAGTGCCACAAAAAACATTCACAAAACACCACAAAAAAACCGCCTCATTGAGACGGTTTAAAAATACTTTTTTATATCAAATTACCAACCTGGATTTTGCTCTGCAGCAAGTGTAGGATTGTTATTAGTTTCTAACAATGGTATTGGCCATAAAATTCTAAAGTTTGAACTTGGAATCGCAGCTTCTCCATAAGGACCCGCATAAGGAGTACCTAGCGTATATAAAGCCGCTGAAACTGCGGCATTACCAACTTTTGCAGGAATACCATCAATTTTTTCAATATCATCATTTTGCAATCTATGAATATCAGACCAACGACGACCTTCCATCAAAAATTCAATTCTTCTTTCTTTAAGAATTGCTTTAACCAAATCAGCTGCAGTTGCGAAAGATGCAGCGGTGTAGGCTTGAGTAGCTACATTGGCCAAAGATCTATTTCTCACAGCATTTAACAAATTTAGCGCTGTAGTAACATCTGGAGAAGCTTTTCTAGCCTGTGCCTCAGCCATGTTCAAAAGAACTTCTGCATAACGAATAACTGGCGCGGCATCAGTATATTTTACGCCTTCTTTGTATTTGTTCGTAAATTTTATACCACCTACAGTCTCAATCATTGTGCCTTCAGTTCTTCGTTTATCATCAGACAACCAACTTGGATCTCTCCAGATAATTGGACTAATACAAACCAATCTTCTTGTTTTGTATTGAGATGCTAAGGCACCATTCGGACCTGGGTTTTGACCAGCTGCTTCAGCATGACGAATAGAGAAAATAGACTCTGGATTTGTCAAATTGGTGGCAGTGATAAACGGTACTTCTGGCTGAGCTCCAAGAGCAATTCCTGCCAATGGTTTAGCGCCTTCGCTAATTACCTTGTCCCAGTTACGTTGATGCAAATACACTCTGGTTTTGAAAGCAATCGCAGCATTTTTAGTAGCTAAACTTTTGTCAGAAGCTTGTGTTATTTTAGCTTCAGCGTCATCTAAATCAGCAATTACTTTTGCATAACATTCTGCAACAGAATTACGCTTTTTTACAAGCTCAGCATCGACCTCAGCCTGAGTATCAATTCCTACTTCACGATAAACAATACCAGCATGGCTGGCTGTTGGAGTAAAATTATAAGGTCGTGCAAAGTACGTCAGTAGCTCAAAATGAGTAATAGCTCTTAGGAATTTTGCTTGACCAATATAGTCGTTACCAATGGCTGCAGACACAATACCTTTCGCGATAGCTCCCGTCACCCCTTCGATAACTAAGTTACAACGATTAATTAATCGGTAACCATCCACCCAGTAATACGTGTTATTTGCCGTACTTGGGTCATAGGTAGCTTGGTAGGTAAACTGATAAAAAGCTGCCAAATTCACCACATCTTCCCCTCGGTTATCTCCTTGCTGCACAAAAGCTGCTCCCCAAACATACCCTCGACCTCCATTAGGATTTGTAGTATTATATTGTCCTAATTGAGCTGCATTGTACATTCCTGTTACAGAAAGTTTAATCAATGACGGGCTAGAATAGGATGTTTCGTTAGAGATATTATTAACTGGAGTTAAGTTTAATAATTTATCTTCATCACAAGAATTCATTACCAGCGCAAGAACCACTGCACTTGCAAATTTTATATATTTTTTCATAATTTACTATAAGTTTACGTTAAGACCCATTGAGAATATTTTAGCACGTGGCGTTCCGTTTAAATCAACTCCAAACGTTTCCATTTCTGGGTTAATTCCCTTATAATCTGTGATGATTAACAAATTCTGACCTTGAACAAAAATACGTAGTTTATCCAATTTCAATTTCTCAAGAATTGCTTTAGGAAAAGAATAACCAATGGAAACATTATCTAAACTTACAAAATCGCCGTTTTCTACAAAACGTGTGCTTGCAGCACTTGCCAGGTTAACAAAGTTACCCCTACCAGCCCATAATCTTGGCGTCCATCCATCTCCGGGATTAGTAGCACTTTGCCATCTTCCTAGAATTTCAGTGCTGTTATTATTTAAATCTTGATTTAAATTTTCTCTTCTAGTAGAATTGAATAATTTATTTCCTCCACTAAAACGAACTAAAAACACCATATCAATATTTTTGTATGACATGTTTGATGTAAACCCACCAAAATAAGTTGGTAATGTATTTCCTAATATTTTTCTATCCGTTAGTGCCAAGGTAGCCGCTTTTGAAATATCTGTAGGATTAGCCGGATCAAAACTAACGTAGGATTGATTAGCAATATTACCTTGCACCAAAGATCCATCAGCTTTCACATAAACCGGATTTCCATTTGCTTTATTAACGCCCCAATATTGAAAACCGAATAATGAATTTGGAGATTCATTTGTTCTAATAATGATGTTAGGATTGATATTGATATCTGTAGAAGAACCACCAACAATATCTGCATTATTACTTGGCAACGACGTTACTTTACTTTTTTGGAAAGTAAGGTTAGCATTTACATTCCATTTGAATGAACCGTTGTTGATGACGCTTGCCTCAACACCAAATTCTAAACCGTTATTTTCCAAAGAACCAACGTTTTTAGCAATTCTGTTATTAGGAACACCTAAAGATGGCGCAACCGGTACATTAAGAATCATTCCTTCAATAACGTTTTTGAAGTAATCGACATTAAATTTGATTTTACTGTTTAGAATAGCAAAATCAAGACCAAAATCTGTTTTCTTACTTTTCTCCCATTGTAATTGATCATTCCCAAATTGCGTATAGCCAATACCATTACCTGAACCATATTGAGACGCAGAGGTCAATCCTAAATATGGAAAGTTACCAATATCCGTATTACCTACCTCAGAATAAGAGGCTCTTAACTTAAATTCAGAAAGATATTCCTCAATTCCAGACATGAAGTTTTCATTGGCAACATTCCATCCCGCTGAATATCCGGTAAAGTTACTCCATCTTGTTTTAGGACTTAATTTAGACAGACCATCTCGTCTAATAGAACCCTGTAAGAAATATTTTTGCTTGTAGTTGTACGATAATCTTCCGATATACGAAGCGATTGAGTTCTCATCAATACGTCCATTCGCAGTTTGCACTGTATAGGCACCCGTTACTAAATTTTGATTATAAAAGCTATCTGCTAAATCAGTTCCTACACCTTCAAAATATTGATTTTTTTCACTTTGATACTCGGCAACCGCTGTTGCTGCAACATTATGATCACTGAAGAATGTTTTGTTATAAGACACAATATTTTGAATATTCCATCTCAAAGCATTCAAATTATCATTCTGCAATCTACCATTTGTAGATCTACCGTCTCCATGAATAGGATCCCAGTACAAGAAACCTCCCGTTATTGCATTATCTGCACTCGCCTGAAATCTAAAATTTAAATCTTTAGTGATATCAGCAGCAGCAAAAGTATTAATCAAAAGTCGTTGTATGTTTGACGTTTGCTTATTTTTATCTAGCGAATACACAATATTTGTTAATTGAACACCTACAGGCTGAAGGTTGTCCCATTGTCCAATTTGACCATTTGACAAATTAATATTATAACCCGTTGGGTTAGCCGCATCATAAATAGGAATATTAGGCAATTGTCTGATAGCATTGAATATATTTCCAGAAATAGATCCTCTACCAGTATTCAAACCAGTATAATCCGTTTTTGAAAGGGCAATATTTCCGCCAAATGTAAGCCAATCATTAACTTTGTGCTCAATATTTGTTCTAAAATTGTAACGAGCCATTTCATTTGACCTTGCAATACCCTCTTGAGTATTGTACCCCAATGACATAAAATATTTCGTTTGATCCGTACCACCACTAACCGATAAATTATGATCAACTTGCAAAGCATTATCTCTCAAAACAGCAGCCTGCCAATCAGTATTATAGGCAGAACCAACCGCCCAAATTGGTTGTGAGCCATTAGTTCTTTTTTCATTAGCAATAGTTAAAAACTGTGAAGTGTTTAACAAATCAAATGTTTTTATAGGGGAAGAAAAACCAACTACAGTGTTAAAACTAATCTTTGCCGCACCTTTTTTTCCTTTTTTGGTTGTAATTAATATTACCCCATTTGCTGCTCTAGAACCATAAATTGCAGTAGCAGCACCATCTTTCAAAACCTCAAAAGATTCGATATCATTCGGATTAATATCTCCTAATCCATTGGCACTTGCATAACCACCCAACTCTCCAGAATAAATTGGCATACCATCTACAATGTATAACGGCTGCGTTCCTGAGGAAATTGAAGCTACACCACGAATTCTTACTGTAGGTGCTTGACCTACAATTCCAGTGGGAGCAGTAACTTGCACACCCGCCGAGCGACCTCCTAGTAAACTCTCAAAAGAAGGAGATACTAAGCCTTCGATGGCGCCACCTTTAATTTGAGAAATTGCACCCGTAATCTCTTTTCTTTTTTGAACACCATATCCAACAACCACTACCTCTTCTAACTTCTCAGCGTCGTTATTTTCAATTTTAACATTCAATGTACCAGAAGCATCTACAGTTTTAGAGGCGTCTTTCATCCCTACGAAAGAGAAAACCAACACATCCCCTTGCTTTGCTTTAATGGCATAGCTACCATCGAAACTTGTTTGAGTACTTGTTTTTGTACCTTTTACAATGATATTGACTCCAGGAACTGGACCAACTGCGTCCGATACCACTCCCGATACGGTCTTCACTTGAGCGGAGACCAATTGCATTGACAAAGCCAACAGCAATGAAAAAACCCATTTGAATTTTGTTCGCATAAATTTGATTTTTGATTTAGTTATGCGACAAAAATGA
>JBOFUD010000529.1:0-4134 GCA_051652385.1 Flavobacterium sp. | reverse complement strand
ATCATGCTTCTATGGCTTCTTTTCTAATGATTTTACCAGTAGCAGTTACTTCGAAAACAGGAACAAAAATAATTTCTTTTGGTTTTTCATATTTATCTAAAACATCAAAAACAGCATCATCAATTTGCATCGGCTCACCCTCGACATACAAAATTACTTTTTCACCTAAAACAGCATCCGGCTGACCAGAGATGAAGTACCTTCTTGCAATCGAAGATGATAATTTTTCTTCAATTTTCTCTGGCATTAATTTTATCCCCCCACTATTGATAATATTATCCAAACGACCCAACCAAACAAACTCAGTAGCAGAGACTAACTCTGCAATATCATTAGTAACTATTGGAAGTGCATTAAGTAAAGGTGCGTGTACCACCAGAGCGCTATTTTCGTCAAGTGAAACTGTAACATTGGGCAAAGTTTTAAAGGCTTTCTCTCCTACTCTTTTAGCTGCTATATGCGTGATTGTCTCCGTCATCCCGTAGGTTTCGTAAATTTTATTAGGCAGTTTTACCAATTTTTCCTCTAAAGATTTATGAATTTTAACCCCACCAATAATTATTTTTTTAATGTTTTTTAGCTTTTCAATTGAATTTTTCGCCTGTAAAGGCACCATCGCAGTAAAATCATATTTTTGGTCATTGTATTGCAAAGGATTAGAACTAGGCGCTACAAAATCCATATCTAGACCTAAAATAAAAGAGCGCACAAACATCATTTTTCCAGCCACATAATCAACTGGCAAACAATGCAACACTCGGTTACCAGGTTGCAAATCAAAAAAATCACCCGTAGCCAAAGCAGAACTCACCATGGCATCCTTTTCAATTTTGATTAATTTTGGCGCCCCCGTAGTACCAGAAGTTTGCATCTCAATGAATGATTTATTATCAAACCAATCAATTAAAAAATCTCCCAGCGATTTTTGAAAATCAGCTCCTTCTTTTATAAAAGAATAAGCTACCATGCATAGCTGTTCACGATTTAGATGAACTCCATTAAACTTAAAATGATTATGAACGTTTTTGTATGTGACTGTTTTCATAGTTGTTACTATTTATAAGCTATTTATATTTTATCAATTGTTCCCGTAAGTTTCTTTTTCCAATGAGTCCAATGATATTTTCTACCAAATATAAGCAAAAGAATCGGGTATATCAACCCTACGGGAATCAATACATCATACAGTACAGATGGCTCAGAGACATCCTTTAAAATAGAATGGGTTTGAAAAACGCTCCAATTTGAAGTAACCAACAAGGCTCCAATGAGATTATTGGATGCGTGAAACCCTAAGGCCAATTCCATGCCCTCATCCATCAATGTAATAACTCCCAAAAAAAATCCTGTACCAATGTAATAAATCATAATACTACTTCCCATTTTGACTACTTCGGGATTGGCCAAATGCATCAAACCAAAAATTGAAGAAGTCATAAGTAGAGGAAACCATTTGTTTAAAGATAAATTTGCAAAACCCTGCATTAAATATCCTCTGAAAATATATTCTTCGGTAGTAGTTTGTATCGGAATAAACACAACCGCAATAACAAGCAAAATCAAAAAAGGAAACAAATCAAAATTTAATGTAAAATTTTGAGGATTCAAAAACCAATCAATAAAAGTAGACGCAATACCAAAAACACTCCAGAGTGAAAATGAAAAAAAGACCCTTCCCCAATCCACTTGCGACCGAGAGCTGGTAACAGACAGAATCGTTTGCTTATGAAGTACTTTTACGACTATAAAAAAGACCAATAAGGCAAAAACAAAAGAAAGAAGCAATAAAAACAGCGTGGTGTTTGGGGATAAAAAATGCATCATGGCCTCATTCGACGATGGAAAATTTTCATTTTCTTTACTCGCCTCAAAATACAGTACCGCTATCATTGGTAGTTGACCAACTAAAGAGGCGACAATAATTATAAATGAGCCAGCTATATACTTAAAAAAATAATTTTGTGGTAAAATCCCTTGTTCTAAAAACATAGTATTAACAATTTATTGAATGCATTATAATAAAGTTCCTATACATTTGCACGCCTAAAAGTACCTTTTTATTCATCATACCACTCTAAAAAAAACAAAAATGCTACAAATTTTTCATAACAACCGCTGCGGAAAATCAAGAAATTGCCTGAGCCAACTTGAATCATCGGGAAAACAGTTCGAAATCATTTCCTACTTAACCAATCCACCAACTGCGGAAGAATTGAAAATAGTACTTCAAAAATTATCACTTTCACCCATTGAAATAGTTCGTCAAAAAGAAAAACTTTGGATCGATGAGTATAGCGAAAAAACCTTGAGTGATGAAGAGATAATCAATATACTTGTACACAACCCAATACTCATCGAAAGACCAATTTTAGTTTCAGAGGACAAAGCCATAATCGCTCGTGAAGACAATAAAATAGAAAATTTTTTGAAAATTCAAACCTTCTAATTTAACATTTATTTATGAATTATAAATGAAACCTTTTTGCTTTTTGATGGTCTAAAGTAAGTAAAACACCCAAACTAAAAAATGAAAAAAATTACCACGGTTATTGCCCTATTACTATTTTGTTTTAATGCTATAAGTTATGCACAACCCGGAAAACCAAAACTCAAAGTTACCGGAAAAGTAATTGAAAAAACATCTAAACAACCACTAGAGTACGCCACGATTACATTAAAAAACACCACTAACCCCAAAATTATTGCCGGTGGCGTAACTAACAGCAAAGGTGACTTTTCTGTTGATGTACAAGAAGGAACTTACAACATTATCATTGAATTTATATCATTTAAACCAATTGAATTAAATCAGAAGGTAATTGCGTCGAATCTTGCCCTGGGAACTATCGGTTTATCAGAAGATGCTAACCAATTGAACGAGGTAGTAGTTCGTGCCGAAAAAACTACCGTAGAAATTAAATTAGACAAAAAAGTCTACAATGTAGGATCAGATATAATGGTAAAAGGCGGGACTGTTAGTGATGTTTTAGACAACATTCCCTCTGTAGCAGTTGACGCTGAAGGAAATGTTAGTTTAAGAGGAAATGAAAGTGTTCGAATACTTATTGACGGAAAACCCTCAAACGCCATTAACATAACCGAAGCCCTGCGTTTGATTCCTGCTGATGCCATCGAAAAAGTAGAGGTAATAACCAATCCATCGGCACGTTACGATGCTGAAGGTGGTGGTGGATTACTGAACATTATCCTTAAAAAAGGTAAAAATCAAGGTTTTAACGGAACTTTTATTGCTAGCACAGGATATCCAGACAATCATGGTATAAGCGGAACTTTAAATTACAAAACCGAAAAGTTTAATCTTTTTACTACACAAGGTTACAATTACAGAAATAATCCCGGAAATGGACTCAACAATTCAAAATATTTTGACGCAAACGGAGCGATTAAAAACTATGTGTATGAAGAGAGAGAAAATGACCGCCTGAGTAAAACTTACAATGGAACAGCAGGAATCGAATGGTACATTAACAAATCAACCTCCTGGACCAACAGCATTAATTACCGAAAAAGCAATGGCAAGAATAAAGACAATGTATTTCAAGATAATTATGATAAAGATTTTGACTACCTATTTACTCGTAATCGTTTGAACAAGGAAAATAGCGATAGCAAAAATTTTGAATACGCTTCTAATTTTATTAAAAACTTCAAAAAAGAAGGACATAAGTTGAGTGTTGACGTCTCTATTTCTAGCAATAAAGATTTAAATGCTGCAATTATAACAGACAAAACAACAAATTCTGCCCTAGTTTCACTAGATGACTCCCGCAACAACCAAGATCAAAGAAGAAACCTTTTTGTAATTGACTACGTTTTACCATTAGGAAAAGGCCAACAATTTGAAGCAGGATACCGAGGCGATTTTACAAATTTAAACACAGATTATGCAGTAAATGCTAGCGGATCTACAGTTGGAATATTTACTAATTTTTTAGAATATAAAGAAAAAGTAAATGCAGCCTATACGCAGTATGGTTTAAAAGTGAACAAATTATCAATGCTCTTTGGTTTGCGCTATGAAGATTCTAATATTAATATTAACTTCTTACAAACCAACGATTTTAACACTAAAAAATACGGTAACCTGTTTCCAAGTGCCTTTTTTACTTATGA
>JBOFUD010000528.1:0-1759 GCA_051652385.1 Flavobacterium sp. | reverse complement strand
GACGGAATTGGGACTGTGCTACTCCAAAAGTTCAAGGATCCTTCCATTTATCGAAGAGCACAAGCCGAGATGGACTTCCTTCAAAACAACACTATTTCGGTGGCTTATTTTCAAGACGAGTCCTATCCTGAGCGCTTGAAACACTGCATTGATGGGCCGCTTTTACTTTTCTCTGCTGGCGCGATCGATTTGAACAACCGTAAAATGATCAGTATCGTGGGCACCCGACAAATCACTTCGAACGGAATGGAATTTTGTAAAAAATTCATCGAAGATTTGGCTCCTTTAAATCCTATCATTGTTAGCGGTTTTGCTTATGGAGTCGATATACTCGCGCATCAATTGGCCATGGAACACGGCTTGCAAACTATTGGTGTTTTGGCGCATGGGTTGAATCAAATTTACCCCAAAACTCACAAAAAATACATGGCCAAAATGGAACAAAACGGCGGTTTCCTAACCGAGTTTTGGAGTACCTCTAATCCGGATAAAGAGAATTTTGTCCGCCGCAACCGCATTGTGGCCGGCATGAGCGAGGCCACCATAGTTGTAGAATCGGCAGACAAAGGCGGTTCGTTAATTACCGCCAATCTAGCCAACGATTATAATCGTGATGTTTTTGCGGTTCCTGGACGCGTCACCGACAAATACAGTCAGGGGTGTAATACGTTAATCAAAACTCAAAAAGCGCAATTACTCACTAGTGCTGCCGATCTTGTTTATCACCTCAATTGGGACATTCAAACAGTGGCAAAATCCATCCAAAAACAATTGTTCGTTTCTTTAGATCTCGAAGAGCAAAAAATTTATGATTACTTGCTACTATCTGGCAAAGAAATGCTCGACAGTATTGCAATAGATTGTCAATTGCCTACTTTCAAACTTTCGAGTTTACTTTTGAATATGGAACTTAAAGGCGTTATTCGTCCGTTACCAGGTAAATTGTTTGAAGCGATTTAGAAAAGTAACCAAGAAGAGAGGAAAGGCCTTTCGTTATAATTTTAAAAAAACACCTCCTCCGTCATTAATAGTGCAATCACGAATATAGGCATTATGGTAGCTTTTGTGGTTCTTTGTGCTTAAAAAAAAATGTTTTTCTAACGTTTGGGTTTCTTATTAGGATTCTGATGCGTACAAAAAACCGAAAATACTATGACTTTTCCCTTTTCAATTTCATAAATAATTACATAAGGAAAATCTTTTATAAATACCTCTCTGTAAGGATTTCTCTTTATTTAATAATGTTCCGGATATTGTTTTATCCTCTGAAAATACAGTTCTAAAGTATCCAAAAAACGTTCCCCTAATCCTACTTTTTTTTCATCGTAATATTCGTAAGCTTGCTTGATATCCAAAGCAACTTCTTCCTTGATTTCTAGTTGATACAACGTAGTTACGAAGAAATATTCTTCCTAATTTCCTCCCAAGAAAAGGATTTGCTTTTTCCATCTAAATGATTGGCCCTGCGAGCATCAATAATTTTGTAATCACTTTCAGATAGTTGTTCTTGCTCTTCTTCCAAAATCGCTTTTATTTTAGTAAGAACAGATTCTTTTCTGGTATTTAAAAGCATTTCTATCAATTCCATTTTGGTCAACTGTAAGTCCATGATTTCTTTAATTTTTGCATTTCAAAGATAACAATTTTGTGAGCTTTACTTTTTAAACTGTTGTTATTTTTATTCGACTGCCATGACTTGGGCTGAAAGCCTAGAGCGCTACTATTCACGAGTGTAACGAATTGACTAAGCCATCACTCA
>JBOFUD010000527.1:0-2830 GCA_051652385.1 Flavobacterium sp. | reverse complement strand
AAAAAAAAGAGGCTTGATACAATATCAAACCTCTTTTAAACTTCATTTTCTACAATGATTACAACAAAGCATCTAAGCTATCGGCATACGTTTGTTTTGGAGCCACCCCTACTTGCTTCCCTACAACTTCTCCGTTGTGGAAAACTAACACGGTTGGAATGTTACGCACTCCGTATTTAGCAGCGAATTCTTGGTTGGCATCTACATCTACTTTACCCACGACTACTTTGCCTTCATACTCATTGCTTAACTCATCAATAATTGGACCCACCATTCTACATGGTCCACACCACGCTGCCCAAAAATCAACCATTACCGGTTTGTCTGATTTCAAAACTACTTCTTCAAAAGTAGCATCTGTAATTGCTAAAGCCATTTTTTATTTTTTTTAAACCATTTTTCTTCAGAAAAAATGGCGATTGGAAATTGATTTACTAAAAGCCAAATTTATGAATAAAAATCAACAACACTACATCTTAAAATTAGTTTTGATTATACACCTATTATCATGCCTTATGCTCTCGAATCTGTAGCACTCCTAATGCTCTCGTTTTTAAGACGATCTACCACGGAAATAGCAAAATAGCGACCAAAAAAAAGAGCTGCTTAAAAAGCAACTCTTTTTCAAGCCTCTGTAAAAAATAGACTATAAACTATATTTTAACCCTAAAGTCAATCCTAATCCACTTATTCCAACGAAAGAACTTAATTCATCCATCGGTTTAGTTGCATCTAAACCATTAGGATTCGTCATAGCATTATTGGATGATGTTGTTAATTTATCCACATAATTGGTATGAATTTGAGCTTTTGATCTGGTCCCTAAAGCATCGGCTCCATTGATTTTATACGTAGTTGTTTCTTTTGTTTTTCCATGAACGGTAAAATTACGGTACTCCACTTCTGCAAAAGCAGCAAGGTTTTTTCCTAATTTATATGACGTTCCTAAAGCCGCTACGAAACCTACAGTAGGATTTGGCTTTACTACATCGACCATATGCACCATGGCGGTTCCAGCGCCCGCGGGTACGGTGGCATCGGTAGTAATTTCTAAATCACCATGAACAGGAACCAAAACCCCTACTTTGCTGTACGGCTCGAATCCTTTGTGTTCTCCTAAAAACAAGACTAAAGCTGGCGCTAAATCGAAAGCTGAAATTTGCCCCACCGCCTTGAAATTGTATATAGGTCTACCTCCAGAGATAAAAATCTGATCGGTCACCGTTTGCGCCATTGTTTTGTTGTTGCTGCTGTAATAATTGATACCCATCTCAACACCTAACCTAGCATTGATACGGTATCCCGCCGCCGCACTAGCTCTGCATCCTTCTCCAAAAGACCCTGTTATACTTTCTTCCGAAACTAACTTACCTCCTTGATACACTTTACTCAAGGCTGCATTCCCACCAACGGTTGGAAACTCAGTCGCCGCGGTTTGCGTAAAATACGAACCTCCTAGTTTGAAATACCAACTTTCTTTTTTTTCTGATTGAGCGAATAAAGCGCCTGAAAGCAGCGCAAAACCTAATACTAATACCTTCTTCATCATAATTTTTTAAATTGTAGCGGCAAATATAAAATTAAATAGTCTTGATCATATTTTACTATGCGTGCATACTATTCGTAATTATCTATTCTGCAAATAAATTAAGATTAAAATAATTATTATTACACAAAACTCACCATTACTTGGTCATCTATAATTTTTTTAACCTTATAAATTTAGTTTAATTTAAAATTGAGCTGCATTTTCTCTAACTCAAAAAGAAGTTCATTAGTAATATTTATTTTCAACTTTCGGCTTGGCATGGCTAACTTGGTTACTATTTTGATTTCTTCAACCTCTTCAAGTTTAGTATTCGCTGGCGCACCAAGACTTTCATCCTCATCGGTTTCAATCTGCTCGTGAAATTCTGCAGCCTCCTCCGTCGTCATCGTTTTCTTGACTGTTTTGCGAATGCGTTCCAATTCCATGACTTCGAAATTGACGGTATGCTCCCCTTTATTTTGTTGAAACAACTCATTCAATTTGTATATAAATTCAGGTTCAACATCCGTAATATTCAATAATAAAACCAACTTCTTCGCATAAGCTTCCAGTACATCTTGGAGTTGTTTTACCTCAACGAATTGAATTCTAGGTTCGGCACGTTTACCCGTATCTTGATTGACCCAACCTTCTTTGACCAATACTTTGATATAGGTAAAATTATTCTGGATGAAGAAATGACGGAATTTGAGATATTCCTCTCCAAAAATCCTGAATTCAAAGTTTTCGTCATAGCCTTCGAGCGTGAACATTCCCCAGCCTTTACCGTTTTTGGCAACACGGTGTTGCACATTATTGATAATTCCGGCAAAAGAGAGCGTTTTGGTAACGTTTTGTTCTAGATTTTTAAGCGCTTCCAAGCGTACATTGCAGAAATATTTCATCTCGAATTTATAATCATCCAAGGGATGTCCTGAAATGTAGATTCCGACTACTTCTTTTTCTTTGGCTAGTTTTTCCATAGTGCTCCAATCTTCACAGGGAGGCACAATGGGTTCGGCAATTTGCACTTCGCTGGATTCGCCAAACAAACTCACTTGTGATGAATTTTCATTCTCTTGAAATTTTGCACCATAGCGAATGGCTTTTTCATAAAAAGTGATTCCATCGCCATCGTCGTGAAAGTACTGTGCTCTTGTGGTCCCTTCAAACGAATCAAAACCGCCAGCTAAAGCCAAATTTTCGATGGCTTTTTTATTGGCTGCTCTTAAATCGATACGTTTGGCGAGATCGAAAATGGACTTGTACTTACTGTCTTTTCTATTTTCTACAATAGTTTCT
>JBOFUD010000526.1:0-4864 GCA_051652385.1 Flavobacterium sp. | reverse complement strand
AAGCAGCGCAACCGGTAAAGTACCAACATATTCTTGGTTAAAAACTATTTTTTGGGCCGCTATTTCTTGAAATTCGTTAAGATCTTGATAGGCCACTACCACAATTTTTGAGGCTAAAATATTCGGCAGTACCTGCAATGCATATGGGTTTCCAAACAAATGGAAAACTACTTTTTTAGTCAACACCACTTGGCTTAGCCATGTTATGATTGAATCTTCAATTTGAAAATTATCCACAGGTTTTGCTTTTGGAACGAATAAAGCTATGACCAAAGTATCATACTTATCAATGGCATTTCGTTTTTCTTCAAGATTTTGGTCTGCCAGAGCAATCGTAAAGGAATCTCCCTGTATTGTGTTTTCTAATCCTTTGAAAAAGGGATTGTCATTTTCTTTATACACACTTACTTTTGCCACGGTCTCAACATTGTTAATGAAATCGGCTATAGAGTATTCTGTGTCCTTTTTTACTAAAGTGATCGCTTTTTCTGCACAATTTCGGTTGAGTATTGCTGTAGTTTGCCAATCCAAATTAGGTAACGATTCTCGGGTTTCACTGATAATTCCAGCTTTGATTTTGCATTTCCAAATGCGTTCAAAACTAGCTTCAATTCTTTGAATATCCGCTCTTTTTAGTATTTCTTGAATTCCTTCGGGCACATGTTCTGCAAAGCACAAAACATCATTTCCGGCATGGAAGGCTTCCCATTCCAACATGCCTTTTGTTGGGTATAGTTTTGAAACACTATGCATATTCAAGGCATCCGAAATGATCAAGCCCTCGTATCCTAATTGTTCTCGAAGTAGTCCTTCGATCACTGCTTTTGAAAGTGTAGCTGAAGTATTTTCTCCTTTATTCAGAGCAGGAACGGCCAAATGACCAATCATGATCGAATCGACTTTGTTTTCAATTCCTTTAATAAAGGGAACTAATTCATTCGCCAGTAATTCGCCCAAATCTTCATTGAGAATGGGTAATCCCAAATGCGAGTCCACATTGGTGTTGCCGTGACCCGGAAAATGTTTTAAGCAACCCAAAATTCCTGCATCGGTCATTCCTTTTAAATACTCTAGAGCAAAGGTGGTGACTTTGTCTTTGTCTTCACCAAAAGAACGATATCCAATAACGGGATTGTTTGGATCGGTATTGATATCCGCCAAAGGAGCCAAATTATAATGAATGCCAGCCGATTGTAAGTCCTTTCCAATTTGTTTTCCTACCTCGTAAACTAGTTGTTTGTCGGCTAAAGGGATAGCCCCCAATGTGATGGCATAAGGATATTGAGGCGTTTTTTCTACTCGCATCGCTAATCCCCATTCGGCATCGATACTCATTAATAGAGGCGTTTTAGCCGCTTTTTGGTAGCGAATGATCAGGGCTTTTAACCGTTCGTAACTATCATCGTTCAACTCAATTTTTTTGTTGCCTTCATAGTTAGTGGCGGCACTAGCTCGGCTATGAAAAAAAGTCAAACCTCCAATATTATAGTCACGAATTAAGTGTTCTGTTGCTTGAATGTTTTCTTCGGTATCGTTAATGAATACGGCTGGAAAAAAGAATTGTCCTATTTTTTGTTCGGTTGTCATGCGGTAGTTTTTTTTAGGTGAGTTTTTTTCCAAAATCATAAGGAAAGATCAAAAAGCGTGATAAAATAATTCCGGGAATTGTTGCTAAAAACACCCAAATAAAGAAGTTACCATAGCCCAAATATTCTTGAATATAACCACTTGCCATTCCAGGAAGCATCATTCCCAAAGCCATAAAACCTGTAGCAATAGAGTAGTGGGAAGTTTTAGATTCCCCCTCGGCAACATAAATCAAATACATCATGAAGGCCGCAAAGCCAAAACCATAACCAAATTGCTCTAAGATTACGGTAATGTAAATGTAAAGTACAGAGGTTGGATGAAAATGAGCTAAAAGTACAAACCCGATAATAGGCAAATGCATCGTTAAAATCATCGGTAGCATCCATTTACCAAGGCCGTCTCTCGAAATTACAATACCTCCAATGATACCTCCGATAACCAAAGCGGCCACTCCAAAGGTTCCATAAATAATTCCGATAGCTTCGGTGCTTAATCCCATGCCACCTTTGGCAATATCATCAATTAAAAAAGGGGAAAGCATCTTCATTAGTTGGGATTCCCCCAAGCGATACACTAATATAAACGTAAGAATTAATCCAATTTGTTTCTTTTGAAAAAAAGTAGTGAACACGTCAACGAAACTCGCTTTGTGATTGGCATTACTTTTTATGTACTCCTCTTCAACTTCAGGGTTGGGCGTCATGAAAAAGTTGTACACCGTGATAAAAATCATGATAATCGCCACCACGAGCAGGGTGTAGGACCACGCTTTGCTTTTGTCACCGTATTTTTCTTCTAAAAATCCAGCTAAAAGAACGATCAGCCCATTAGCCGTGAGCATCGATAAGCGGTAAAAAGTACTTCGAATGCCTAAGAAAAAAGATTGCTTGTCTTTGGTTAGGGCTAGTAAATAAAAGCCGTCTATGGCTACATCATTGGACGCAGAAGCAAAAGCACCTACCCAAAATAAAGCCAAACTCACTACGAAAAAATGTTGCATGGGGATGGTCAATCCTACAATCAAAAAGGCAATCGAAATGACCAATTGCATGGCCAAAAACCATTTTCTTTTGGTAGCATGCAAATCAATGAAGGGACTCCAGAGCGGTTTGATGACCCAGGGTAAGTATAATAAACTGGTATAAAAACCAATATCTTCGTTGCTGATGCCTAATTTTTTGTACATCAAAACAGAAACCGAAATGATAATGGCATACGGGAAACCCGAGGCAAAATTCAAAAGCGGAATCCAAAACCAAGGCGATTTTTCAGATTTCATAATAAAGGGGGGAGGGTTTGAGGTTGGGTTAGTCTTCTTTTGGTAAATCTACAGTGGTTTCTTTGCTCTCATTACCATAAAAATCTATAAAAGTAAGTGCAAAAGCTTTGTTGTTTTTGATTTCACTTAAAGGGATGCTGAAATTAATAACTTCGGACTGTGGGTTTACAAAATATTTCTTTTTAATTTGGTTTGCCTCGAGAATATCAATTTTAGAATCTCTTTTTGCACCATAAACCACTACATAACGTACTTTTGTATTCAACGGAATGGGTAGGGTAAAAGTACATTGGGTCGAATCAATTGCTAAAGCGTTCACCACAGGGGTATCTATTACGATATGTTTTGAACTCGGAACTGGCAATGGAATTGCGGGATATTTATACTGAGAGTTTTGGAGTAATTGAGTTACTTCCGGATGACTGTTGATAAACCATTTTGCGCTATAAAAGACATTTCCTTGCACATTGGGATAGCTTCTGGCTAAATCGATTTGGTTAGGAATTTCGTGAATATTGTTCCATTTTTTATCTGAATCTGATTTGATTTTGTAAGTGCTATTCCCGATGTAAAGATTAACACCGATAGTGTTTTCAGACCACCATTTTAATAACTTGGCATGCGAAGCCGTTTTATGATCGATACTCCAATACAATTGAGGCAATAGATAGTCGATCCATTTGTTGTGCATCCAAAGAATTGGGTCGGCGTATAAATCATCATAATTGGTTTGACCTGATTGCGTATCCGACCCTTTTGAATCGACCGATTTATTGCGCCAAACACCGAAAGGGCTGATGCCAAATTGTACCCACGGTTTGTTGGTTTTTATCACGGTATGAATGTTTTTTACAAAAGTAGAAACGTTATTTCTTCGCCAATCCTCAAGAGACATTCCATTACCATATTTTTTGTAAGATTCTGAATCATTGAAGGCTTCCCCTTTGATTTTGTAGGGATAAAAATAGTCATCAAAGTGGATGGCATCGATGTCGTAGTTTACCACCACTTCCTCTACAACTTTCGCCAAGTGATTTTGAACTTCGGGTAAGGCAGGATCGTAATACATTTTACCACCATAACTAATCATCCATTGTGGATACTTAAAAACATCATGATTTGGACTTAATTGTGCTTTATTCATGTCGAAAGTAGCGCGATAGGGGTTGAGCCAAGCATGAAACTCAAAACCTCTTTGGTGTGCTTGATCAATCATCCATTCTAAAAAATCGAAGTTTTTAGCGGGTTCCTTTCCCTCTTTTCCGGTCAAAAAACGTGACCAAGGCGCCAATTTTGATGCATAAAAAGCATCACCTACACTTCTAATTTGAACGATTACGGCGTTGTAGTTCAGTTTTTGATACGTGTCTAATATTTGTAGGTAATCTGCTTTTTGTTTGGCTAGAGAGTCATTGCTTTTTTTGGGCCAATCAATGTTAACCACGGTAGCGATCCAAACCCCTCGAAATTCATTTTTAGGAAAGTGTTCGTTGGTTTGGGAAAATCCATTATTTGAAAAAAAAAGACAGAAAAAAAGTAGCGGTAGTAAAAGTTTATTTTGAGCCATTAGCTATTCGTTTATAAAGCTTTCAAAAATAGTTTTTTTACTTTAATTAATGGAATTATATTTATTAAATTCTCACAAAATACCATCGTAAATTTGAAGTATTTCTCGAATTAGGAAGAGGGGAATACGATGCGAACCATTTTGTTTTTTCCTGCTGCAATTGCGGTAGTTGCATTTAAAAAACGCAAAGTGTACAAAGAATCGTCTGTACTAATTTGTTGCCAAGAAGTACCGCCATCTATGGAATAATGAATGCCGGTGGCGCCCACAGTAACCAATCTTTTGCCTTTGCTTTTTGGGATAAATTGCACGCACGAAATGTAGCCCGGGCCGCTGTTTTCGCCTATCAGCTGCCAAGTTTTTCCGCCGTTGGTGGTAAGGGCTTTGTTTTTGGTGTTTTGAGTGGGGTTTTCGTAATCTCCTCCACC
>JBOFUD010000525.1:0-1704 GCA_051652385.1 Flavobacterium sp. | reverse complement strand
TGTATTCATCTGGATTGATACCACAATTAGTCAAAACATTAGGGTCAACCATTCCACACCCGCCAATTTCTAGCCAGCCTGTCCCTTTGGTAATACGATAATCGGTTTCCGTTTTCAAACCCCAATAGATATCAATTTCGGCGCTGGGCTCTGTAAACGGAAAATAAGAGGGTCTAAGACGAATTTTTGACTTTCCGAACATTTCTTTGGTAAAGTATAAAAGCGTTTGTTTTAGGTCGGCAAAAGACACATCTTTATCAACGTACAGCCCTTCCACTTGATGGAAAATACAGTGCGAACGTGAAGAAACAGCTTCGTTACGAAACACACGTCCAGGAGAAATAGTTCGAATAGGCGGTTTGTTATTCTCCATGTAGCGCACCTGCACCGATGAAGTGTGCGTACGCAACAACACATCAGGGTTGGTTTGAATAAAAAAAGTATCCTGCATGTCACGCGCTGGATGGTATTCTGGCAAGTTCAAGGCAGTAAAATTATGCCAATCGTCTTCAATTTCTGGTCCTTCAGAAACATTGAATCCGATGGTAGAAAAAATATCGATAATTTGATTTTTTACCAACGAAATAGGATGACGAGAACCCAGTGTCATCGGCTCACCTGTTCGTGTTAAATCGCCGTAAACCCCTTTGCTTTCATGCAAATTTTCGAATGCTTCTTGTATCGCTTTCACTTTGTCTTCAGCGGTGGTTTTCAGCAAATTGATCACCTGTCCAAATTCCTTTTTTTGATCATTAGGAACATTCTTAAACTCGGCAAAAAACGCTTTCAAAAGCCCTTTTGTCCCTAAGAATTTAATTCGGAATGTTTCCAATTCGGCTGCATTCTGTGTAGAAAATGCTTGTGCTTCGGCAATGTATTCTTTTATCTTATCTATCATTTTCATTCAATAATTGAGGTGCAAATATATGATTTTTTGTTGGCAGGGACAAGTCGCGCCTTTTACCTAACAAAAATTGTATCAGACAATCAGTTCGCGTTCTACAAAGTAATTCACGAGTGCCTCTTTCATCAAAACCGATTGTTCACCCGCTTTTAAAGGTGGTAATTCTTCTTTAACGTTGTAATGTGGCCAGCCCTCTTCGTCAAAAAAGTCGAATTCATAAAAACCATAAGGCTCTAAGAGTCTACAAATGGCAATATGCATCAAATTTACTTTTTCATCTTTCTTGAATTCGCGGTGTACTTGGCCTAATTCCTGCACTCCTACAAGGTAAATTATGGCATCTAAATCTAAATCTTCGCCTTGCGAAAATCGATCCGACAAAACAGAAACTAGTTGTTCCCAGCGCTCTTTTAGTTGTATATCTCTTGACATGTATTTTTTTATTGTAGCGAAACGATCTTGGAAAGTAGCTTTAGACTGCAAACCTAAAAAAGTACCCGCTGTTTTTAGGCAAAGATAAGCACTAGAAAATAGAGTTACCATGTCGTCAATTCTTTTATATTTGCCACTTTAATTTTTTACCCTAAAAACATGACTTTTTTTGATCTTTTAATCGGTGGTCTTTTGGCTTATGCGTTATTCAAAGGCATTCAAAACGGACTCTTTGCCGAATTGGCCTCTTTGGTTTCTTTATTAATTGGAATTTACATAGCCGTAAAATTTTCGGCCATCATGAGTTCCATAATTTCTGGAATGGTACAATGGAATCCCACTACCATAAAAACAGTTTCTTTTGTGCT
>JBOFUD010000524.1:0-1679 GCA_051652385.1 Flavobacterium sp. | reverse complement strand
TTGGATTGTCGTTCAGTAAAACAGGAATTTGCTTTGCAATGATTATTATTCCAATGGCAGCTAGCATTCCGTGAATAGCCGAAAGAGGGAAGAAATCGGCCAATTTACCGAGTTTCAAAACTCCAAAAAGGATTTGAATTACTCCAGCAACAGCCATAGCGCCTAGGGCAAGTTTCCAACCAGTGATTGGGTCTCCTTGACCGAATTCGGCAACCGCACCGGCAACAATCACAATTAATCCGGCCGCTGGCCCCTTGATGGTCAATTTTGAGCCCATCATCAAGCTAACTAGTAATCCTCCAATAATGGCGGTTAAAAGTCCCATAATAGGAGGGAATTCAGAAGCTTTGGCAATACCTAAACTTAGCGGTAATGCTAATAAAAATACAATGAAACCAGAAATGGCATCCGTTTTGAAGTTTTCTTTTAATCCTGCAAGTCCATCAGCAGGTATCTTTAGTTTATTTTTTAACGACATTTTTTTAAAAATTAAGTTGGTTAAGATGATTTGTACGGTAATTCGTGATTGGTTTTTACGTGAGGTCCCAAGAATAATCTGGCATAAATGCGTATACCAGCAATACCAGAAACCACAAAACAAGAAGAAATAAGAAAAGCTAAAAGGTATTGATTGCTTTCAATGTGACTAAATAAAAGATCCTCACCTATAAAAGTTGAAGTGATTGGAAATCCTGTAACGCCTAGTGCAGCAATCATAAAGAATAGCGCAAATATTGGATGATCATAAGCATGACCCAAATATTGATTAATCAAAATGCGTTTTTCTAATTTCTTGAGTTGTAATAAAGAGATGTATCCTATGATTCCAGAAATTGTTATCCCTGATAGGTACATAATCAGTTCGCTAGTCGTTACTTTTTCATTGAAAAGTATAGCCATAGCAATCCAATAATGACTTAAAACGATTAAAGTCCAAGCCAAAAATGGCGACTTACGCTCCGAAAATGATTTCAAAACAAAGACAAAACCAAAAAAAGCAAATAAGTTAGGAATGCTATTAAGTATTTCAGGGGCTACACTCTCTTTGAAAACATATAGTAAGGTCCCTGCTGAATAAAGAGGTAAGAAGATGAGATATACTTTGTTTAAATTTAAAAAATCTAGTGATTTTCCCAAGGTTCGCAAGGGTCTCCACAAAAAAGCACTTTGAATATTTTCTACATTAAATTCATTTAAACTAAGAACGTACAAAGAATTGCGTACCCGTTTTGAAAGCCAATAGTTTTTCTTCTCTTCTAAGGGAATAAAATTGTAAAATTGATCTCGAATCAAGTAACTTACCACTGATGGCGATACTAATAATTGATAAGTGCGCAATAAGGCATTTCCAGTAAAATGTAGTAAGGCTAGATTGTCTAATCCTAAAGCAATTTCGATGAAAATCAATCCAATTTGAGAAATAGAGCTGTAAGCGATTTGACTTTTTACATTCGATTGTACTTTTCCAATCATGGATGCGATTACACTAGTAGTCAATCCCATAATTCCGATAGCAACTCTTACAATGATTTGATTCTCCCAAAAAGGATAGGTTCTTAGCATTAAAAAAATACCTAAATGGACCGATAACGAACCATAAAAAATGGCACTTGAAGGTGTTGGTCCTTCCATAGCTCTTGGTAACCAACTTGAAAATGGGATTTGAGCTGATTTTACAG
>JBOFUD010000523.1:0-2220 GCA_051652385.1 Flavobacterium sp. | reverse complement strand
ATTTCTTTTTCGGCCAGTAAGGCAAAATAAGTGGCAAAACCTTCTTGCAACCAATGATGCTGACTTGACTTAGCCGTAATCATATTTCCAAACCATTGATGCGCCAATTCGTGCGCATTGACATTGGTATATTTTCGATCATAAAAACCAATGGAATCGACTACATAACGCGTCAAAAAAGTAGTCGCGGTGGTGTTTTCCATACCGGCATACAAAAAATCGCGCACTGGGACTTGTTTGTAAATTTTCCATGGATACTTTACTCCTATTTCATTTTCCAAAAAATTGAATAGTGTTTCAGAATAACGATAGGTAGGCTCTAAAAAAGCTTGATCTTTGGATTCAAAATAATACTCCAGCGGAATTCCATTCTTGGATTGAGCGCTTTGTTTATCAAAATTTCCAATAGCCATCATCAACAAATAGGAACTCATAGGGTGTTGCATGGTAAATTCCCAACGCGAAAAATTTCCTTGATCCTTTTTGCTTTTTAAGATCCCATTAGCAATCACTTGGTACTGTTTGTCCATAGTGATGGTCAGATTAAAAATGACTTTTTCGTTGACATCATCAAAACTCGGAAACCAGTGGCTGGTGTATTTTCCCTGCCCTTGCGTCCAAATTTGCAGATTATTATTGGCTTCAGAACCCACAAAATAAAGAGCCTGTTTGGGCTGGGCTTCATAGGAAAACTGAATTTTATTTTTTCCTTTTTTAAACGGAAACACTAACAGTAATTTTTTGCCGGTATTAGTGAAGTTTACCGAGGTTTCGTTGACAGTGACTGCACTAAACTGCATATTTTGTGCGTCAATTGCTATTGTGTCGATAGCATTCAAAACCGTACAGTCGTATTGGATCGTGCCGCTGATTTTTTTGGAATCAGGATGAACAGACAAAAAGCCGTGAGCAGTGGAAAAATCTACTGACCTAGTCTGCTGCGCAAAGACAAACGAACTTAAAAAAAGGAACAGGTATTTCATGTAAAAAGAAATCTTGCAGATTTGATTTTCAAAGTTACAAACCTTTGGAATAGCATTCGAATGAAAGTTGTAAGTTTACGGCAAAATATATTAAATTGAAAACAAAAGCCCTATTTAACTGGAGCAGCGGCAAAGACTCGGCACTTGCATTATACAAAACATTACAAAATCCAACCTTCGAAATTGAATGTTTGTTAACAAGCATCAATCAAAAACATCAGCGTGTTTCGATGCATGGCCTGCGTGTGGAACTGCTCCACCGTCAAGCTGAAAGTATAGGATTACCCCTTGAAATCGTTGCTGTCCCAGAAATGCCTACTATGGAGGCTTATGAAGATGCCATGCGTGCAAGTTTATTACCGCTTGTTAATAAAGGCATCACGCACTCGATTTTTGGAGATATCTTTCTGGAAGATTTGCGAGAGTATCGCGAAAACCAATTACAAAAAGTAGCCATGCAAGGTGTTTTTCCGCTATGGAAAATTCCAACTCACGAAATCATGGCTGAATTTTTAGCGCTGGGATTCAAAACCATAGTAGTTTGTGTGAACGAAAAGTATTTGGATAAGAGTTTTGTGGGAAGAATAATCGACGAACAATTTATTTCGGATTTACCTGAAAATGTCGATGTTTGTGGCGAAAATGGAGAATTTCACACCTTTACTTTTGATGGTCCACTTTTCACTACCCCCGTTTTTTTTAAAATTGGTGAAGTCGTGTACCGTAAATACGAAAAACCAGCTAGTACAACAACTTCCAACTCTGCCTGCGATATTAGTGATAGCGACGCTTATGAGTTTGGCTTTTGGTATTGTGATTTACTTCCGACCTAAATTGTGGCACTACTACACCGATAGCGTACGAAAAAGCAAACAGTAAATATTGCGGTGTATTATTCTGTTTAAAAAAAATCAATGCGGTTTTAGCATAATTTATTGTGAGGCTTAGAAGTGGTAAAACGGCAAATTCCGCAGGATTTATTTTCAATGACTTGATAAAAAACTCTTTATTTCTGTAACGTTAAAATAAAGTTAATAAAAACAGCGTTTTATTTTTTATTTTAAGATAAATTTAGTAATTTGCAAGGTAATAAGCTATTAATCAAATGATTAATAAAAAATAATACAACAATACTTAACGTTTTAACTTTAGAAAGTTCAAGACATCAGGAATAATCGACATCACTTTCTTTTGAGAAAAAACCAAAATGAAAATCAAAAAAATAATCCTCACCGCT
>JBOFUD010000522.1:0-2033 GCA_051652385.1 Flavobacterium sp. | reverse complement strand
AAAACCTTTTCTGCACCAGGTGGCTTAACAAAAACCGTAACGGTTGATTTGTTTACTTGGGAAAAACTAGATTTTGTAGATCAAGTAAAAGCAGCTTTTGGGCTTTAAAATTAGCACTGATTTCTTTAAAAAAATCAATATACATCACAGAAAGCCTTTTTGTTTCAAAAACGAAAAGGCTTTTTTTTTATTAAATTGTAATGATTTCAAAGTACTCAAAACAATATTTCTCACAAAATTCACCAAACAACAACACAATACCCAATTAACAAAAAACATCAAACAATGTTAATTTAAAATTAATACTATTTTCAATTCAGGCTTTTTTCTTAAATTTGTTACTTAATTACTATTTTTACCAAACTGCACAAATTTAATTGTGCAATCACAATCAAAGAAAAAAAAACATGAAAACTTATTTTAAATTATTCCTTTTAACATTGGCATTGACCATGTTCTCGCCTTCAGTTGAAGCCCAAGGCAACAGACATAAGGACAAAAAATGGAACTCATCAAACAAGGATTACAACAGCAATAATAACAGTATTGGCAGATGGGAAAAAATCGGCACACAAACTGTTCAAAAAACTGGAGAAAGAGATGATTTCAGACCTTCCAATAGAAGTAGTTTTTCTGCCTTGAAAGTCATTGTTAGAAAAAACACCGTAAACTTTAACAAAATGACCATTTTTTTTGAAAATGGACAAAGGCAAGACGTCGAGTTAAGAAATATCATTAAAGACGGAGGCGAAAGTAGAGTGATTAATCTATCCTTCAAAAGAAGAATAGACAAAATCCAGTTTGAATACAGAACGAGAAATTTAGTAGGTAGCCGCGCAGAAGTTGAAGTTTGGGGAAGACGATAAATTGACCCACACCTCATTACTAAAAAAAACTAAAAGCCTGTCCCAGCAATGAGAACAGGCTTTTTTTTATTATTTTGACGATCACTACAATATCATTTCGAAATAAGGAACAAAGGTGTAAAACCCTCTCTCAGCAAAATACTCCTTGGGATTATTTTCAGAAATAACCAACACAAAGTCACCTCCCCAAGCTCCCAGACTTTTAACAACCCCATTAAAATCTGAAAAAAGAGCATCCTTGACCGTAGGCAACTCCAATAGACTACTCATATATTTTTCATGCTCCTGCATTACCAGTGCAAAAGTTTTTAAATCGACTGCATTTGCAGCTGTTGCAGTTAATGCGTTTACTTTTTCAATACGTGCTGCGAGATCGTTCTTCTTACTATGAAAATACGCCGCAATAGCCTCTTTACTGCTCTGTTTTTGATTGAGATATACAAAATACAAATGATCGGCAAATTTTGGCTGAAAAGTTATCGGGGTAACTACAGGCAAATTATTTTCCAATCGATAAAAAATTGGCGTATCATTTTGAGCACACGCAATATCGTAACCACTTCCCCCAAAACTAGCTTTCAACAATTGAAAAGCATCTACATTGAACCATTGTGCCACATTATTAATTAAAGTGGAAGAAGTTCCTAGTCCCCATTCCCTTGGAAAAGTCAGTCGCGTTTCTACTTGAAACCCTTTGGCGGCATCGAACGAATTAGGCTGCAAAAGAGCTGCGTGATGCAAAATATTGAGCAACGTACCCCGAAGCGTGGTCTCTGAAGTAGCTTGGTAGTCGATAATTGCGTTTATTGCCAATTCTTCTTCCAACCACAAACTACCATCGGCATCAAAACTTTTCCAAGAAACACTTGGTTCCTCTTGTGGCAGCACTTGTAAACTCTGCCCCATTTTGGTAGGCAATGCTAGCGCATTCGCTCCATCCAAAACAAGGTATTCGCCAGTTAACAATAATTTTCCATTGCTATAAAAATGCTGCTTTGCCATGCTATTCTTGAATTACTTTCTTAACCCTTCGATACATTGCACAACGGCACTATGCGAAATGGTTTCATTTTTAAAATGTTGTTTTATAAAAATTCGCTCTTCATCCGAAACTTGAAATTGATTGAGGATATTATTCAAATGCATTTTCATGTGTCCTTCTTGGAT
>JBOFUD010000521.1:0-2229 GCA_051652385.1 Flavobacterium sp. | reverse complement strand
ATTCCATTTAGTGTTTTACTTTTATGCCGTTTCCTATTTATTGCTAATTCGAAATTTGTATATTTGTGCACCAAACAAAATTATACCATGAATCAAAAAATATTGCTCACTTCCAAAGAAGTCAATATCATCCTAAATCGTTTGGCTTGTCAATTAATCGAAAAACACCTTGATTTTTCTGAAACCATTCTAATCGGAATTCAACCCAGAGGGACTTTTTTGGCCAAGCGTTTGAAGAGTATTTTAGAAAACGACTACCAAGTTTCGAATATAAAAATTGGCTTTTTAGACATCACTTTTTTTAGAGACGATTTTAGAAGAACTGATAAACCATTGGAGGCAAACATTACCCAAATCGATTTTTTAGTTGAAAACAAGAAGGTTATATTTGTTGACGATGTGTTGTATACCGGTAGAAGTATCCGAGCGGCATTGACTGCTATTCAGTCTTTTGGGAGACCATCAGGAATTGAACTTTTAACCTTGATAGACCGACGTTTTAGTCGTGATTTACCCATTCAGCCCGATTATCGTGGGAGACAAGTCGATGCTATCAATGATGAAAAAGTAAAAGTTGTATGGGCAGAACAAGGCGGTGAAGATGGTGTTTTTTTAATCAATAACAATCAATAAGTATAAAAAATGAGCGAGTTAAGCGTACATCATTTATTAGGAATTAAATATATCAACAAAAAAGATATTGACCTTATTTTTGAAACAGCTGATCATTTTAAAGAAGTCATCAATAGACCCATCAAAAAAGTCCCTTCTTTACGAGATATTACCATAGCAAATATCTTTTTTGAAAATAGTACACGAACCAAACTTTCGTTCGAATTGGCACAGAAGCGATTATCTGCTGATGTGATTAGCTTTTCGGCCGCTCAATCTTCTGTCAAAAAAGGAGAAACATTGATAGATACGGTAAACAATATTTTATCTATGAAAGTGGATATGGTTGTGATGCGTCATGCAAATCCTGGTGCAGCCTATTTTTTATCTAAAAATGTGAAAGCTAGTATTGTAAATGCAGGAGACGGTGCGCACGAACATCCTACTCAGGCACTATTAGATAGTTATTCAATCAGAGAAAAATTGGGCGATGTAGGAGGGAAGAAGGTAGTAATTGTTGGCGATATTTTACATTCTCGTGTGGCATTATCTAATATTTATGCTTTGCAGATGCAAGGTGCAGAAGTGAAAGTTTGTGGCCCCAAAACATTAATTCCAAGACATATCGAATCACTTGGAGTTACTGTCGAATCTGATTTGCGTGCAGCTTTAGAGTGGTGTGATGTAGCGAATATGCTGCGAGTACAAAACGAACGCATGGATGTGAATTTTTTTCCTTCTACTAGAGAATATGCGCAGCAATATGGAGTGGATAAAAATTTATTAGACTCCCTAAATAAAGAAATTGTAATTATGCATCCAGGTCCCATTAATCGTGGGGTTGAGATTACTTCAGACGTAGCAGATTCGCAACAATCGGTTATTTTGAATCAAGTAGAAAATGGTGTAGCAATTCGAATGGCTGTAATTTATTTGTTAGCCTCAAAAATTCAATAAAATGAAAGTAGATACCAAAGGACATACCATCACAATTAGGGATACAGAAGGTGTTGTGACTACTTTTTTAGAAAAGGTAACGAATCAATATGCCAGTTTCAAAAATTATAATCTGATTTTGGATCTGTCCAACGATACATCAGTCGATATTGAATCGATTAAACTTTTTTTAACCTTAGCTAAAACTCATAAAAAGGCTAAAAAATCTTTTATCATTGTTGCCGATGCGATTGATTTTAATGCTGTTCCCAAATCGATAATCGCAGTACCTTCGTTATTGGAAGCACATGATATTATTGAAATGGAGGAAATAGAAAGAGATTTAGGATTTTAATTTTTAAACGTTATTTCTTAGTGCCAGTTTAGCATAGAATAGCTGTTTATCATCAATATTCATTACTTTGAAATTAACTGTACTCGGTTGCTATGCTGCAACACCTCGAACTTTTACCAATCCAACGTCACAATTGTTGGAAATAAAAAACAGGTATTTTTTGATTGATTGTGGCGAAGGCACTCAAGTTCAGTTGCGAAAAAACAAAGTGAAATTTACCAAAATCAGTCATATTTTTATTTCTCATTTACATGGGGATCATTTTTATGGCCTCATTGGTTTAATTTCTTCTTTTTCCCTTTTGAGTAGAGTGACTGATTTACATA
>JBOFUD010000520.1:0-13452 GCA_051652385.1 Flavobacterium sp. | reverse complement strand
CCACCGCGGTGGGGACTTTTTGCAACATCACATCGTCCGATACTTGATGAAAACCATTCCATTCATTCTGCATAAATGGTGTAATGATCGTGAGTTCTTTTTTTCGTGAAGCTTCTAAGTTGTCATTAAGTTTGTCCTTATATTCTTTTTCGATATGATTGACATAAGTGGCGTCAATCACTCGTTCTGCCAATAGTTTTTCGGCATAAATATCTCGCGGATTTTGGTGCTTTGCGATTAATTTATACAAAACGGGTTGTGTAAATCTAGGTTCGTCTCCTTCGTTATGTCCATATTTACGGTACCCTAATAAATCAATAAATACATCACGGCCAAATTCCATTCTGAAATCTAAGGCAAATGACATTGCGTGAACTACAGCTTCAGCATCATCGGCATTAACGTGTAATACTGGCGAAAGCGTTACTTTGGCCACATCGGTGCAGTACGTTGAGGAACGCGCATCAAGATAATTGGTGGTAAAACCTACTTGATTATTGATAACAATATGAATGGTTCCTCCGGTTTTATAGCCATCTAATTGTGCCATTTGAACAATTTCGTATAAAATACCCTGTCCAGCAATCGCGGCATCACCGTGAACCGCTATGGGTAGTACTTTGGAGAAATCATCAGGGAAATGCTTGTCTTGTTTTGCTCTTGTGATTCCTTCAATAACGGCTCCTACTGTCTCTAGGTGAGAGGGATTGGGCGCTAAATTGATGTTAATTTTTTTTCCGGAACGCGTTACTTTGTCGGCAGTTAAGCCCAAGTGATATTTAACATCGCCATCAAAATACTCTTGATCGTAATCTTTTCCATCAAATTCGCTAAATATATCTTGTGTAGATTTATCAAAAATATTGGCTAATACATTCAAGCGTCCACGATGTGCCATTCCCATTACGAATTGTTCGACGCCTTTATCTGCCGCTTTTTCGATCAAAGCGTCTAAGGCCGGAATTACGGTTTCGCCACCTTCAAGTGAAAATCGTTTTTGTCCAACATATTTCGTGTGCAAGAAATTTTCGAAAGAAACGGCTTGGTTTAGTTTTTCTAAAATTACTTTTTTTTCTGCGATCGAGAAATTGGGTTGATTGTCATTGATTCTGATTTTTTGACGAATCCATTCTACAATTTCAGGCTTACGGATGAACACGTATTCTATTCCGATATGTTGGCAATAGATATTTTCTAAATGATCGACAATTTTACGCAGGCTACAAGGTGCCACGCCAATGACCTTGGCAGCATCAAAAACAGTATCTAAGTCGGCTGCCGATAGTCCGAAATTTTCAATATCTAGCGTTGGGTTGTATACGCGACGATCACGGACCGGATTGGTTTTGGTAAACAAATGCCCGCGCATACGGTATCCATCGATTAATTTAATAATCTGGAATTCTTTTTGTAGTTTTTCGGAAATTTGAGCATTAGAAGCGTAACAGGACTGTTCTGCAGGTGCTGCTGGCACTGTAGAGGCCTCTGTTTTTGAGTGCTCGTCGTTGTAGGTGGTCATTCCAAAGTCAAAACCTTGAAAAAAACTTCTCCAACTTGGTTCTACACTATCTGGATTCTCTAAGTACTGATCGTATAATTGTGCGAAAAATTCGCTATGTGCTGCGTTTAAAAATGAAAACCTATCCATAATATTAGTTGAATGAATTTTTAAAATAGTCCGACAAAAGTACAATAAACCGATATAAATAGTTCAACTTTTTGTTTACTTTTACGAGTATTTTTGTTAAATAAAACCCATTATCATGAAAAGAAATGATTTTTTTACCCTTAGCCCCCTGATTTTTCTTGTGGTGTTGACGAGTTTCACGAAAACGATGTATGCGCAACAGTTGCATTCTAATGGTTTGAGCAAGGATTTTCAGTTTGGAGGAGGACTTGGTTTAAACTTTGGGTCTGGTTTTACCGATGTTTCTGTGGCTCCAAGTGTGATCTACAATATTAATCCCTTTGTGGCCTTGGGTGCAAGTGTACAATTTGGTTATATTAAGGTAAAAAACAACTACGAAACCTATACCTACGGGGGAAGTTTGATTGGATTAGTAAATCCTATTCCTCAAATGCAACTTTCGGCTGAGTTAGAACAACTGCGATTTAATACCAAATTTAGATATTTCGCTAACCAAGATTATTGGAATACGGCCCTATATTTAGGTGCTGGTTACCGAAGTAATAATGTGACTGTTGGTATTCGTTATGATGTATTACATGATGATAACAAAAGCATTTACAGCGAAGCGTTTATGCCTTTTGTGAGGGTGTATTTTTAGGCGTGACGTTTGTTTTTAGGGGTTTTGATACTCTATTGGTGTTGAAAAACTGTTTATCGGTAGTAATTGCGAAACCACACCTTTTGCCATTCCCTTTTTAAAATTAAAAATGCAACTTGACCGGATAGAACCACCACATCAGAACCATCAAGTTGTTTTACCTCTTCTTCGGAAACATCTACGATATATAACAAGTTTAAATATTCAGCAAATTTATACTGAATAAGACGGAATATCTTGTCTTGGAGGGCTAGTTTTAGTGTTTCGGGCAAAATGCTCAAAGGAAAATCAACGGCTTCGTTTGATAGATTGAAATCCTTATTGATTTGAGAAACTAGTTGAATGTACAAGTTTTCTTTTTCTGCTTCAGACAATAGGTGATCTACATTTTGTGGTGCTTCATACATAAAAATTGCAACATTAAAATTTTTAGAAGAATATGTTTAATCCAAAGATTCATGGCAATGTTTAGTAGTACACATTTGAGGTGCGTTAAACATTTCTATCCATTAAATTTTTGCCAAAGTTTTGTAATAGATTTTTTTTATCAGCATCGATATTCAATTTTTCTAGCGTAGCAAAGGCCTTCAGTGTATATTCCTTAATAGCATCTTGGGTAGCTACGGATGCGCCGCTAGCTGTAAAAATTTGCTTTACTTCTTCAATTTTAGATTCGGGTGCGTCGGGATATGAGGTAAAAAGTTCCAAGAGGTGCGTTTGTTCCGTTGGGTTTGAAAACGCTAGGGCCTTTAGAAATAAAAACGTTTTTTTGTTTTCGATAATATCTCCTCCCACTTGTTTTCCGAAGGTAGCTGGATCTCCAAACGCATCCAAATAATCATCTTGCAACTGAAAAGCTATTCCTAAGTTCAATCCAAAGTCATAAATGAGCTTGGCATTCGATTTGGATGTTTTTGCTATTATTGCGCCCATTTTCATGGCTGCCGCTACCAAAACTGCTGTTTTGTATTCAATCATTTTAAGATACTCGGCAATGGTCACATCGGCTCTGCTTTCAAAATCTACATCCCACTGTTGTCCCTCACAAACTTCTAGCGCTGTTTTACTAAATAATTTAGCTAGTTTTCTAAAGGTTTTGGGTTCGTATTTTTCAAAATATTGGTACGCCAATATTAGCATTGCATCGCCAGACAAAATGCCGGTATTGGTATCCCATTTTTCATGAACGGTTTCGTTTCCTCTGCGCAAGGGTGCAGCATCCATGATATCGTCATGCACTAACGAAAAATTATGAAAAACCTCTACCGCCATGGCTGCTGGTAAGGCTTTCTGATAGTTCGTATCGAAAATCTCGGCACTCATCAACGTCAATATGGGGCGCATTCTTTTTCCGCCTAGTGACAAAATATATTGAATGGGCTCGTAAAGGTTACGCGGCTCCTTGTGTATGGTCTGGTTTTGTAGATAAGTAATAAAAAATTCTTGGTACGATGAAACTGAATACATGTTTATAAAATTCGTTTAGAAAAAGTCAAAGATACAATTCAATACTATTATTTCATTGGAAAATTCGGGGCATAATCGTTATATTTTGGTATAACGAATGTTAAATATCTTGCACCGAAAACGTTGTATGTGTTAAAGTGGTGGGTATTTAGGAAACTTTTTTGGTTTTCATAGTTTCCTTGCTATCTTTGTAGCGTAAATAAGTGTAAAAAAAACGTAACGTCTACCAAACCAACAAAGCACAAAAAATGAATACAAAATTACTCATCAATTCTAACCAATCTGATGTTTTGATCCAAGGTAATCAATCTGTAATTACCTACATGGGAGGTCATAAAAATCAATTTAGCGGCTACGTAGTAATGGATAAAGATACCCTAGAGGACGCTTCTTTAGTCTTTTCATTAGATCTGCATACCAATCATGGAAAGAAAGAATCTTTACCGTTTTTTTCTAAAATGTCTTCTTTTTTCCGTGAGAACGATGCGCCAGTTATGCAATTCAAATCGACGTCGTTTCAGAAGATAAACAAAAATATAAATTTTTTGAAAGGGGATTTAACTATTAAAAACGTGACTAAGACATTAGAATTAGAGGCTAAATTCATGGGTATGAACAATTATGATGGCCTTCAAAAAGGAGCGTTTAAAGTGTCAACAAAAATAAATCGGCTTGATTTTGATAATTGGTACAACTCTAACTTTCAGCAAAGCAATGTTTCAATTGGGCGAGACATAAAGCTCGTTGCTAATTTGGAATTTTTGATGTAATAACAGAGCGTTCTGTCTTTGATAGAAGCAATTAAAAATGCATTTTAAGCCATATTTTAGTAGGATGATGAAAGAAAAAATAATAGAAAAAGCTAGTGAATTGTTTTTAAAACTTGGTTTTAAGAGCATCACCATGGATGATATTGCCAGTGAAATGTGCATTTCAAAGAAAACAATTTACAAGTATTTCTCTAATAAAGAAATGCTTATCGAGGAAAGCAGCCAAATTATTCATAAAGAAATTCATGAAAAAATTCAATCCGTTGTCCAGAAAAATTTCAATGCGATAGAAGAAAATTTTGAAATCAGAAAAATGTTCAAGGAAATGTTTTACATGATAGATACTTCTCCCATTTATCAACTAAAGAAGCATTACCCTGCGATTTACCGAAAAGTAATCAATAGAGAAATTAGTGAATGCAACACCATTTTTAAACTAAATATCGAGAAAGGCATTCGGGAAGGTTTTTACAGAGAAACCCTATCCATAGATATTTACGTAAAGTTTTATTACAATATAGTGTTTTCTATTTATGAAATTACCAATTCACAAACAGAAGTGTTTCAACTAGAGCTAGAAGCACTAGAATATCACACTAGAGCTATGGCGACACTTGCAGGCATTTTAGAGCTAGAAAAGCAGCTCAAGCTGCAAGTTACTTGATTAAAGTAAAAAATAGAACAAAACAATTGAAATACAACTCTAAATAATTTTTTAACTATGAAATACCGATTTTCCATAATTAGTATCTTGCTTCTCGTTTTGAATCTTCAAGCGCAAGAAGCAACAAAACTGACTTTACCCGAGGCCTTGCGATTTGCACTTGAGCACAAAGCCGACGCTCAAAAGGCAAAACTTAAAGTAGAAAATAGCCAATATCAAATCGAAGAGGTTCGCTCCAGAGCATTGCCACAAATTGCTGCAAATGGGAGTTTGACTTACAACCCAGTGCTACAAACCAATGTAATAGACGGAGGATCATTTGGACAACCAGGAACCACGATACTAGCGGCTTTTGGTCAAAAATGGAACTCAACTGCCGGAATTACCTTAACGCAGGCGTTGTTCGATCAATCAGTGTTTACGGGTTTGAAAGCGGCTCGATCAACTAGGGAATTTTATCAAATCAACAATCAATTAACCGAGGAGCAAGTCATCGAGGGTGTAGCAAATAATTACTACCAAGTGTATGTGTTGCGACAAAAGGTAACCTTGTTGGAAAGCACTTTCAAAATTACCGAAAAAGCAAGGGATATTGTCAAAGGACAATTTGAAAATGGACTAGCGAAAAAAATTGATTTGGATCGGATGAATGTGCGCGTTACCAACGTAATGACCCAAAAACAACAAATTAATAATTTGATTCAACTTCAAGAAAACACCCTAAAATTCTTTATTGGGATGCCAATTGGAACCCAAATTGAAATTCCTACCACAGGTTTTGAAATCACCCCTCTGCCGCTAACCGAAGCGCCAAATCCAGAAAACAGAACTGAATTTTTATTGCTAAAAAAACAAGAGGAACTATTAACTTTTCAGAAAAAAGCTGCTATAGCTAATTTTTATCCAACGCTTTCTTTAGCCGCTAATTACACCTATTTGGGGCAAGGGCCAAGTATGCCTTTGTTCAAATCTCCTTCAGATGGTGTGTATTGGTCTGATTTTTCATCGGTAGCGTTGAATTTGCGTGTACCCATTTTTTCAGGATTTGGCACAAGGGCCAAAGTAAGGCAGGCTGATGTAGAATTGCGTTCGCTTCAAGAGGACATAAAAGATACACAATTGGCCTTAGATCTTGATTATAAAAATGCAAATACTCAAATAAAAAACAGCATTATCACCATTACCAATCAAAAGGAAAACATGCGATTGGCGGAAGAAATTTTGAAAAACATCAACAATAATTATCAACAGGGATTGGCTTCATTGACTGATTTGTTAGATGCAGAAAATGCAGCTACAGAAGCACAAAACAATTATACTGCAGCTATCTTAGATTATAAGTTAGCAGAAATTAAACTAGTAAAATCAAAAGGAGAACTTAAAACATTATTAAACAACTAAATCATGAAAAAAAATATAGTAACCATTTTAGTTATCATTGGGGCATTAGGCATAATTAGCTATATCTTGATGAAAAACAAAGCAGAAAACGCCGAGAAAATTGCTATTGTTGCCTCGAAAAATTCCAATGTTTCTGTAAAAGTGGCACAAGTAAAAAGTGAAGAAGTTTCCTTAGATTTTGTAGCTAATGGTACTTTTGAACCGATTCAAGAATTAACCTTTTCTGCCGAAAAATCAGGCAAGGTGATTCGCGTTTTGGCCAAAGAGGGCGATCGTGTGTCGGTGGGTCAAACTTTGGCAATTGTTAGGGGTGATGTGATTGATGTGAATGCAAAAACAGCAGAGGCAGCTTTTATGAATGCCAAATCTGATTATACACGATTTGAAAACGCCTACAAAACAGGCGGTGTAACCAAACAACAATTAGACCAAGCCAAACTCGGTTTAATTAATGCTGAGGCTACTTTGAAACAAGCAAAAATTAATGTGGGTGATACGCGTATCAAAGCGCCAATTAACGGAATAATCAATAAAAAATATATCGAGCCAGGATCTATGCTGGCCGCAATGCCAGCTACAGCATTGTTTGATATTGTAAATGTTAGCCAACTAAAATTGAAAGTTACTGTAAGCGAAGCGCAAGTAGCAAGCTTAAAAGTAGGCGACGCTATCGAAATTAAAACAAGTGTCTATCCTGACAAAGTGTTTAGCGGTCGCATCACTTTTATTGCTGCAAAAGCCGATGCTAATTTAAATTTTCCTGTTGAAATAGCCGTTACCAATACCACAAGCAATGGTTTGAAAGCTGGAATGTACGGAACGGCCTTATTCCAGTCTGCACAACAAAAACAAATGATGACCATCGTGCCTCGAAATGCTTTTGTTGGAAGCGTAAGTAGTAATGAAATCTTTGTGGTTGAAAACGGATTGGCGAAACTTAAAACCGTGACAGCAGGAAGAATATTAGGAGATAAAGTAGAGGTTATTAGTGGTTTAGCTATCGGCGAAACGGTTATTACTACTGGTCAAATCAATCTGCAAAATGGAGTTGCAGTAGAAATTATTAAATAATTTGATTGTACAAATCAACAACTCATTCGTATGAAATTAGCAGAAATATCCATTAAACGCCCGTCACTTGTGATTGTGTTGTTTACAATTCTAACCCTTGCAGGACTGTTTAGCTATAGCCAACTAGGCTATGAATTGATACCGAAATTTGAAACCAATGTAATCACGATTTCTACCGTATATCCCGGTGCTTCTCCAAGTGAGGTAGAAAATACGGTAACCAAAAAGGTTGAAGATGCCATTGCGTCTCTTGAAAATATTAAAAAAATTGATTCAAAATCCTACGAAAGTCTTTCGGCTGTGTCGGTAACGCTAACATCAAATGCCAATGTTGATATAGCAATGAACGATGCGCAACGTAAGATTAATGCCATTTTGGGCGATTTGCCAAAAGATGCGGATCCGCCGTCGCTAACCAAGTTTTCTTTAAGTGACCTCCCGATAATGACCATCGGTGCCAATGGTAAAATGGATGAGGCTGCATTTTATGATTTAATAGATAAAAAAATTGCTCCCATTTTATCTCGTGTTGAAGGGGTGGCACAAGTTAATATTATTGGAGGGCAAGAACGCGAAATTCAAGTAAATATTGATGCACTAAAACTTCAAGGTTATGGATTATCAGTGCCACAGGTTCAACAAATGATCTTGTCTTCAAATCTTGATTTTCCAACGGGAAACATCCAAACGCGTGATCAAAAAATACTAATTCGTTTGGCGGGTAAATATAAAAGCGTGGACGACTTACGGAATCTCGTTTTATCCTCTGCCGATGGTATTCAAATTCGTTTGCAAGACATTGCAGATATTCAAGACACTCAAAAGATTGCCGAAAAGATTGCTCGTATTGATCAAAAAAGTGCTATTATCCTTCAAATTATCAAGCAATCTGATGCAAACGCGGTGGCGGTAAGCGAGTCAATCGTCAAAACCATTGCGACCATCGAGAAGGATTATAAAGAAAATGCATTGCAACTTGAAGTAGCAAAGGATAGTACGGTTTTTACACTTGAAGCGGCCGATTCTGTGGTTCATGACTTATTAATTGCGGTTTTATTGGTGGCATTAGTAATGTTGTTTTTCCTGCATAGTATCCGTAACTCCTTAATTGTAATGGTTTCTATTCCAATGTCGTTAGTGGCTACTTTTATTGGAATTTACCTTCTAGGTTACACGTTAAACTTAATGAGTTTGTTAGGATTGTCCCTAGTAGTTGGAATCTTGGTGGATGATGCCATTGTGGTACTTGAAAATATATACCGACATATGGAGATGGGCAAAAATCGTGTGCGAGCAGCCTATGACGGTACTGCCGAAATTGGTGCGACCGTAACTTCTATCACATTGGTTATTGTAGTGGTGTTTTTGCCAATTGCACTGAGCTCAGGATTGGTGTCTAATATTATCACGCAGTTTTGTATGACGGTGGTTATTTCTACTTTATTGTCGCTGTTAACTTCGTTCACCATAATTCCTTGGCTCTCTTCCAGATTTGGTAAATTGGAGCATATTGAAGGAAAAAATTGGTTTGGAAAAATTATTTTAGCCTTCGAGAGCATGCTCACTCGATTTACCAATTGGGTTTCAGAAATTCTAGAATGGTGTTTGGATCATTACATCAAAACGATTGTGGTTGTCTTGGTTTTATTTTTTGCGTCAATTTCATTGTTACCTCTTGGGTTTATTGGTGGGGAGTTTTTTGCCACTTCTGATAGTGGTGAGTTTTTGGTGCAAATCGAGTTGCCCAAAGATGCTTCATTGGAGCAATCTAACTTTATGACGCAAAAAGCGGAGGCCTATTTGCAAAAGGAACCGTATGTGAAAACTCAGATTACCACAGTTGGACAAACCTCTGAGGGAATGGGAGCTGCGCAATCTACCGCCTATAAAGCTGAGATCAACGTTAAAATGATTGATCAAAAGGATCGTACAGATGACGCTTCTGTTTATGCAGCCAAAATCAAAAAGCAACTTGAAAAAGTACTAGTGGGCGCTAAGGTAAAAACAGTTCCAGTGGGTATTTTAGGAACAGCTGAGGATGCGAAATTGGGTCTGATTGTTACCGGTCCATCGGTTGAAAGTGCTATGAAATTTGCAAAACTTGCCGAAGCTGAATTGCGAAAAATTCCGGGTACAACCGAAATTAAATTAACGGTAGAAGATGGAAATCCAGAAGTGAATGTCAAAGTAGATCGCGATAAAATGGCAGCACTTGGATTAACCTTGCAAACTGTTGGTACCACAATGCAAACAGCTTACAGTGGTAATACTGATGGTAAATTTAGAGCTGGTGAATACGAATACGACATCAATATCAAGTACAATGCCTTTGATAGAAAAGATATTACTGATGTAAGCAATCTTATCTTCTTGAACGATGGGGGAGAACAAATAAAACTATCGCAATTTGCTACGATAACCGAAGGTTCAGGCCCGAGTCAATTGGAGCGTCGTGATAAAACAGCTTCTGTAACTGTACAAGGGCAAAATGTAGGAGTGCCATCTGGAACTATTGTTCAGCAATGGCAGGTGCAACTTGACAAGTTAGAAAAACCAACTGGTGTTAAATACATTTGGGGTGGTGACCAGGAAAATCAGAGCGAAGGTTTTGGTACTTTGGGAATTGCATTGTTGGCTGCTATCATTTTGGTATACCTTGTAATGGTGGGGCTCTATGATAGTTTTGTACACCCATTTGTAGTTCTTTTTGCTATTCCGCTTTCGTTTATTGGAGCCATGTTGGCACTTGCGTTAACCAATAATTCTTTGAATATTTTTACCATTTTAGGGATTATCATGTTGATTGGTTTGGTGAGTAAAAATGCGATTATGTTGGTCGATTATACCAACCAACGACGAGCTGCGGGAGAAAGTATCCGAACAGCCTTAATCCAGGCTAATCATGCTCGTTTGCGACCAATTTTGATGACAACCATTGCCATGGTATTTGGTATGTTTCCCATTGCTCTAGCTGCTGGAGCTGGAGCCGAATGGAAAAATGGTTTGGCATGGGTTATCATCGGGGGACTTATCAGTTCTTTGTTTTTGACTTTGATTATTGTGCCAGTTATCTACGAAATTATGGAAAAAATCATCCACAGAGTTAGTAAAGGTGAAAAAACGGATTATGAAGCCTTGATGATAACAGATTACGAGCATATCGAATTAAATGAAAATAGTGTTAATCCAAAACACAAGGACTAAAGCCATCAAATTCACGTTGGTCTTTCATCTAGATTGCGCATTAGAAATCAGCTTTTGAAGATTTCTAATGCGCAATTTGGATTTTACCTAGCATCCGTATTTTGATGCTACAACAACTAAATTATTCTTCAAAAGCACGAATGTACTCCCATTTTAAAAATCAAAATACGAAAGTATTTCTTCTTCTAAAATAGTTCGAAAGCTATTGCTTTTATTAAATAATTTTGTTCGCCGAATTTTAACGCGGATGCTGGTTCTCAAGTATAATCGTGTGGTATAAAGTGCAATAAGTTGAGTGCTTTTTGTACTTCAAAATGAATAATTTGGCCTCTTTTACGACTATTGAAACAAAAAAAAATCCCATCTAAATCATTTTAGATGGGATTCTTTTATCTAGTTAAAGGAACTTAATTCTTTACAGCTACAGCCTCTTGTTTCCAAGTTTTAACGGTGGCAATGTTATTGTTTGCATAATCTACTTCGTTCAAGTTTACTTCTTTCCAAAAGAACCATTTGCCTACTTTTGCACCTTCTTTGTAGAAACCTGAGGATTGTTTTGTACCATCTTCATTATAAGCTACCCAATAGCCTTCTAGTTTTCCGTTTTCAAAAAATCCTTCTTGTTGTACTTGACCATTATCATAAAAATAAGTGGCTTTAACTTTTTTTCCAAAAGGCTCCAAAACGGGTTTGGCTTCTTGAGCATAAATAAATCCTGATAATAATAAAGCTGTGGTTATGATAAATGTTTTCATGACGTATATTTTTAAAGGGTTATAACTTTCTGATACCAAAATTATACAAAAGTTCACATTAAAAAAACTTTTTGGTAACAATTTAGTAACATTAGATGAAAACTTAACATTGGAAAGTCAATATTTCAAAAAAAAGATCATTAAAAACGATTTTACTTACAATACCGAATCTAACAACGTAGATAATTCTGTCGAGGAAGGTCTTGGCGCCTCTGCTTTTACAATATTGCCTTGTGGATCAATCAAAATAAATCTCGGAATTCCCGTGATCTTGTAATCCTGAACAAATTTGGAGTTCCAGTCGTTGTCTGCAAAAATCTGTACGCCACCGAGTTCCTTCTCTTTAATCATGGTTTTCCATTTTTCAAGGTCTTTCAGCTTGTCTATGGAAATACTTACGAAAACAATATTTTTATTATGATATTTTTCTTCTATCTTTTTCAAAAACGGAATTTCTTGACGGCATGGCCCGCACCAAGTAGCCCAAACGTCAATATAAACATACTTGCCCCTAAAATCTTCTAATTTAGTTTTTCCTCCTGCGTAATTATCGTAGTCAAAACTTGGCGAGGGGGAGCCATTCATCTTAGAACTTTCGACAATTGTTTTGTAATATTGTTTAATACCCTCCGAATTCGCCACAATAGTTTGTTGTTGCAATGCAATAAATGCAGGATCTAATTTTTTCCCTTCTAAATCTGCAAAATCAGCTGCTTTTTTTTCAGCTATACGCTTGTCAAAATCAGCTTCATTAGCGGCTAAAAGCGAATTGTAGTCGAATTTTGATTCGGAAAGTGTGTTCTGTGCCAAATAATTGTTTTCATTAGCGCCATTACCGCTGAACAATAGGGATTCGTCAAATTTTTGCGCGTCAATCTTTACTTTTAAATTGTAATTGTTTTTTAGGAATAACGAGGCGTATTCCTTTCCGTCAAAAAGTAGGTACAATCCGGTTTCAAGTGCTATAGTTCCCTTAGCGGCACCTTTTTTATCAATAGCCATCTTCAAAAGTGGATTTCCATTGGTTCTATTCAAAATTCGAAGCGTGTCACTGTTTCGATTGGTGATAGATGCTTGAAGCACAAATGAGGTTTTTTTTTGTGCGTGAGTCGATAGCGATACAAAGAGTACAATTGCCATTGCGAATATTTTTTTCATAAAATTAAATAGTTGATTAGTTGAGTCAAACATAGTTGAATTTTTTTGAATATCGAATTATACATTTTTATTTTATGGTCAAGGATGTGGCAAACTATCGCTTTTATTTAAATTTTGTGTTTACTTTTGTACTCTAAAATTTCGAACATGTATAGAAGTCATAATTGTGGCGAATTGAACGCCTCGCACATCAACCAAGAAGTAACTTTAGCAGGATGGGTTCAGAAATCGCGTGATAAAGGATTTATGAACTGGATCGATCTTCGGGATCGATACGGAATAACACAATTAATTTTTGACGAAAGTCGCACTGAATCAACCGTATTTGAATTGGCCAAAACCTTAGGTAGAGAATTTGTAGTTCAAGTAAAAGGATTGGTAATCGAACGGGAAGCCAAAAATAAAAATATCCCCACCGGCGAGGTTGAAATCTTAGTTACCGAATTAAATATTCTTAATGCGGCATTAACTCCTCCGTTTACTATCGAAGACGAAACAGATGGTGGAGAGGACATTCGGATGAAGTACCGATATTTAGATATTAGAAGAAATCCAGTAAAAAACAGCCTGCTTTTTCGTCATAAAGTAACGATGGAAGTGCGCAAGTATTTATCAGATTTAGATTTTTGCGAGGTAGAAACCCCATACTTAATAAAGTCAACTCCCGAAGGCGC
>JBOFUD010000519.1:0-1588 GCA_051652385.1 Flavobacterium sp. | reverse complement strand
CAAACCGAATGGCACAAAGTAACGGCCTGGGGAAAGACGGCCGAAATCATCGAGAAATACGTGAGCAAAGGTAAGGAAGTCGCCATAGAAGGAAAACTAAGCCACCGCAGCTACGATGACAAAAATGGTGAAAAACGCTATATCACGGAAGTAGTGGTGAGTGAGATTCTTTTAATGGGTAAATAAATAGAACAAGATGAACGTCCAACTATTTTCCGTTCGAGTGGATGCGCCACATTTGGCGCAAGACCAACAGCAGCTTACTGATTTTATCTCCTCAGTGGAATTGGTACAATCAGACACTCATTTTATCGAATGCGATGCGAGTTATTGGTCGGTTTTGTTGCATTACAAAGAAAAAATCAACCTTGCGAGACACGAGAATGAGTCGCTAATTGACTTAACCCAAGACCAAATTGAAAGGTATCAACAGTTAAAAAAATGGCGCAATTTGCTCGCTATTCGTTTAGACTTGAAACCCTTCATGATTTGTCACAACAGTCATTTGATTCAAATTGCGGTGCAACATCCCAGAACGCGATCCGATTTTCAATGGATCAAAGGATTTGGAGTAAAAAGAATAGAAAAGTATGCGAAGGAAATGATTCAAGTATTGGAAAACATACCCCTAAAACAGGAAGAATTTATTTGAGCAATTTAATAAGCTACTGATTTTTATAAACCACCTAAGGCATTGAAGAACACTGAGGCAAAGCAAAACGCCTGACTGTTTTGAATGCCTTATTGGTTTAAACACATATTCCGCATTAGAAATCTACTACAACTGAATTACTTCACCATTTTTAAATTTTTTAGCGGAGTTCAGTGAATGAATTTCTTCTTCAAAACCAAAAACTCCCATTTTTAAATTCAAAATACAAAAGTATTACATCTTCAAAAATAGCCCGTGAGCTCTTGTTTTTATTGAATCATTCTGTTTGGCAACCAAGTCTAATGCGGAATCTGGGTTAAAAAAAACAATTGTCATTTGTGCGCTAAGGCCTAATCGGTCATTTGGTTTCCTACCTATTTACTTTTCACAACGTTGACAAACCCGAGTAAGTCATAGGGAACTTTGTAGTACACTTTCACCACGAATACAACACACCAAAGTAAAACTTAAATACCTTGTTTGTTGTACTGCTCAAGCTCATTAGTACAGTGCTCGCGCAACGCGATACGTGTTTGCATGTGCCTCGAGTATCGTTTTGATCGCTGGCGAATAACCGCCTCCCATGCTCACTTGTACCGGAATACCTGAGGATTTACAAACCGAAAATACGTAAGCATCTCGCGCTTTGCATCCTTCGAGTGTGCAGCCCAATTTCCCTAATTTGTCCGTCGCCAAAATATCGACACCCGCCAAGTAAAAAACAAAATCAGGACGGTGGGTGTGTACTAAATCTGGAAGGATCCCTTTTAAAATAGTCAAGTACGTTTCGTCATTAGTCCCATCAGGCAAAGCTACATCATAATCTGATATTTCTTTACGAAAGGGGTAATTGCCATGCCCATGCATAGAAAATGTAATGACATTAGGATTATTATGAAAAATTTCAGCAGTACCATTTCCTTGATGTACATCGAG
>JBOFUD010000518.1:0-2039 GCA_051652385.1 Flavobacterium sp. | reverse complement strand
CCTGAAGTTTCGATCAATTGTTCTTTTTTTAGACCTGAGATCATTCGGGTTACTTGCTCTTCAGTGGTGCCAGCAAAATCTGCAATTTCTTTTCGGGATAACTCCAAATCGATAGCGCCATCGGTTTGACCAAATTTTCTATGAATGTATAATAAGGTATCAATCACCCGTTCTCTGACATTCATGTGGGCAATCTTTCGAATGTTATTCTCACTTTTATTTAATTCTTCAGCATAAAACAGCATTAAATCGAAAGTAAATTCGGGTATTGTATGCAAAATTTCAAGCATGACTTCGTTGCTAAAATTGCACAAAACGGTGTCGACCAAGGCATAAGCTCCAATCAAATAGCGTTTACTGGTTCCGAAACCTCGAAAGCCCAAGGTATCACCATCCTTGGTTAGACGGACAATCTGCTCTCTTCCGTTAATCCCAGTTTTTACCGTTTTTACTTTTCCTCTTTTGATAAAATAAAGCCCTTGCATAGGTGCTCCTTCAATAATAAACTGATGCGATTTTTTGCAAATAAAGCTATTCTTTTTATCCATAAAACGCTTCATTTGTTCTAAGTGAAGATGCTTTTTTATAAAACAATTTTCATTGAAACAGCTATCACAATGGGCTAAGGCTTCTTTCATATGTGTAAATTTTTATTTTTAAGCGGTCACATATGTTATCGCCTTTTAATCATGGGTGTTTGCTTTCGCAAACTTCTAGTTAATGGCGATTTCATAATTGAATCTGTTTTGAATTTATATTCTCATGTTGATGTGGGGATCACGAATCGACAGCTATCGATTTCCTACATTATTTTGGATTTAAGCGAACCTAAATTATGGTATTCTAAAAAATGAGTGCTGCTTTTCTACTATCTCTTATTTCTCTTCAAACTTAAGAAAAAAATTAAACCGTATACGTATTTTTACGTAAAAATACGTATTTTTACAACTGAATTATCGAAATACAATTTTCGGTAATCATTCTAAAGAAAAGTGTAAATAAAGAAGTGTAATAATGCAAAATTCTGAAATCAAAACTACCTGTTCTTATTGTGGTGTAGGCTGTGGCATGATCGTTACCAATGATTCAAAAAATGGAGTAAGTGTTAAGGGAGATCCTAATCATCCCGTAAACAAAGGAATGCTTTGCTCTAAGGGAATGAATCTACATTATGTAGCCAATGACATTTCAGATCGCATTGTATATCCAGAAATGCGTTGGAGCAAAAATCAACCGCTAGAGCGCGTCAATTGGGATCAAGCTTTAGAGCGGGCAGCAGCGGTTTTTGCGACTATCATAAAAAAACACGGTTCAGATAGTGTTGGTTTTTACATCTCTGGACAATGCCTCACCGAAGAATATTATCTGGTTAACAAACTCGTCAAGGGTTTTTTAAAGACCAATAATATCGACACCAACTCCAGATTGTGTATGAGCTCGGCTGTAGCAGGCTATAAAAAAACCTTTGGAGAAGATTCGGTTCCTATAGCTTATGAAGATATCGAACTCGCAGATACCTTCTTAATTACTGGAGCGAATCCTGCTTGGTGTCATCCCATTTTGTTTCGACGAATTGAACACCATAAAGTAAAAAATCCTAAAGTAAAGATTATTGTTATTGATCCTCGCAAAACAGATTCGGCTCTTACTGCCGACTTACATTTGCAAATTATACCGGGAACTGATATAACTTTGTACCATGCCTTAGCCAAGAGAATAATAGAAAAAGGCTATGCTGATCAGGATTTTATAAAGAACCATACCGAAAACTATCAAGCCTACAAAAGTTTAGTTTCTTCGTGTTCCCTTGATAAAGCTTCAAAAATATGCGGCATTACTGTAAACGACATCAAACTAGCAGCCGATTGGATAGGCAAAGCCAAAGGTTTTTTATCACTTTGGGCCATGGGATTGAATCAAAGTGTCATTGGAGTTGACAAAAATACCGCATTACTCAATCTATCGTTACTCACAGGACACATTGGCAAACCGGGTTCGGGACCCTTTTCGTTAACTGGTCAGCCCAATGCTATGGGAGG